>CAUDDU010000045.1 GCA_958448375.1 uncultured Collinsella sp. | reverse complement strand
GTCGATCGCGAGTTCCGCACGAGCCGGAGAGCACTTAATGTGCTCTCCGTGCGAGTCAGGACTGTCCGAGCAGGCGACCTTATATATTTGCCCTCCCCGGGGCTCCTCGCCAGTCCCCCTCAGCTAGTTCTTCAGCGAGTTCAGCGGTGCCGGGAAGCGTCCGCCGCGGTGGGCAAGCACGGTGCCGGCGTTGGGGTTCACCGGCATGATGGGCGCACGGCCAAACAGGCCGCCATACTCGACGCAGTCGCCCACGCCCTTGCCGATGGCAGGAATCACGCGGACGGCCGTGGTCTTGTTGTTGATGACGCCGATGGCCATCTCGTCGGCGATGATGCCGGCGATGGTCTCGACCGGGGTGTCGCCGGGGATGGCGATCATGTCCAGGCCAACGGAGCACACGCAGGTCATGGCCTCGAGCTTCTCGAGCGAAAGTGCACCAGCCTCGACGGCGGCGATCATGCCGGCGTCCTCGGACACGGGGATAAAGGCGCCCGAGAGACCGCCCACGCTGGAGCTGGCCATGACGCCGCCCTTCTTGACGGCATCGTTGAGCATGGCGAGCGCGCAGGTCGTGCCGGGGCCACCGCAGGTGCCCACGCCGATGATCTCGAGGATGCGGGCAACGGAGTCGCCGATGGCAGGCGTGGGAGCCAGCGACAGGTCGACAATGCCCTTCTCGACACCCAGACGATGGGCGGCCTCGCGGCTCATGAGCTCGCCGGCGCGGGTGATCTTAAAGGCGGTCTGCTTGATCTTCTCGGCGACTTCCATCATCGATGCGGAATCGGGCAGCGTCTCCAGGGCTGCGGCCATAACGCCGGGGCCCGAGACGCCAACGTTGATGACGGCGTCGGCCTCGCCACCGCCGTGGACGGCGCCCGCCATAAACGGGGAGTCCTCGACCATGTTGGCAAAGCAGACAAACTTGGAAGCGCCGACGGAATCCTCATCTGCCGTAAGCTTAGCGGCATCGATGATGGTCTGGGCGGCCATAAGCACGGCGTCCATGTTGATGCCGGCGCGCAGGCTGGCGACGTTGACGCTGGAGCAGACGCGGCTCGTGGTGGCGAGCGCCTGCGGGATTGACTGGATGACGCGGCGGTCGGCGTTGCCGATGCCCTTCTGGACGAGTGCGGAGAAGCCGCCCAGGTAATCGATGCCGAGCGTCTCTGCCGCGCGGTCGAGGGCATGCGCGATGGGGGTGAGGTCCTCATCCTTGCAGCACGCGGCGATCTGCGCCACCGGGGTGACGGAAACGCGCTTGTTGACGATGGGGATACCGTACTCGCGCTCGAGGTTCTCGGCGGTCTCGACCAGATGCTCAGCCGTGTGCGTCACGTGGTCGTAGATCTTCGTGCACATGCGGTCGAGGTTCTCGTCACCGCAACCCATTAGCGAAACACCCATGGTGATGGTCCTGATGTCGAGGTTCTGCTCCTCAACCATGCCGCGGGTTTCCGCGATTTCTGCGGGCGTGATCGCCATCCTTGCGCTCCTATCTGCCAAAACGAGCATAGTCTTATCTATTCTAACGTGCCGCACGTGCCAAGTGGCGCATGCGGCACGTTTTGGTGCTCGGTTGTTTCCGTTGTGTTACTGCCCAAAGACCTCTTCAGCGATACGAGCGCTCTCGGCGGCGTCCTTGGCGTAGTAGTCCGCGCCGATTTGCTTGGCGTATTCGGGGGTGAGTACGGCGCCGCCTACGATGATCTTGACGCCCGGAACCTCGGCATGAAGCAGCTTGATGGTCTCCTCCATGGCGACGACCGTGGTAGTCATAAGCGCCGAGAGGCCGACGAGCTTAATGTCACGCTCCTGCACGGTCTTGAGCACCTCTTGCGGGTCGACGTCGCGGCCTAGGTCAAAGACGGTGTAGCCGTAGTTATCGAGCAGCATTTTGACGATGTTCTTGCCAATATCGTGGATGTCGCCCTTGACGGTGGCCACGCAGATCTTGCCCTTGTCGGCGATCTCGCCGGCGGGCATCAGGCGCTTGATGGTGTCGAAGCCCACGCGCGCGGCCTCGGCCGAGGCCATAAGCTGCGGCAAGAAGAACTTGCCCTGGTCAAAGAGGACGCCAACCTCGTCGAGGGCGGGGATAAAGTGATTGTTGATGAGGTCCGTAGCGTCGTGGTCTGTCAGCAGACGCTCGGTCTCGGCAGCGATCTCGCCTTTGCGGCCCGAGACGACCATGCGACGAATCGGGTCGTCGTTGCCGTCGGTGCCGGCGGTGCCAACAGCGGGCGCGGCATCACTCGATGCGGCCTGAGCCGCTGCCGGGTTTGCGGCGATCTTATACGGATCGGTCCAGCCGGCGTAGCGCTCGATGTATCCGGTCGAGCCCTCGTCCTCAACGCTCAGGACGCGATAGCTGTAGACGGTATCCATAAAGCGCTTGGAACCCGGGTTCATGATGGGGGCGTCCAGGCCCGCGCCAAAAGCGGCAGCTAAAAAGACCGAACCCAGCAGCGGGCGAGCGGGCAGGCCAAAGCTGATGTTCGACACGCCGAGCGCGCATTTGACGCCCAGGCGCTCCTTGCACATAGACATGGCGCGCAGGATCTGCTCAGCCTGGCGCTGGTTGGTCGAGGCGGTCATGACCAGGCAGTCGATGAGGATGCGGTCTGGGCCGATGCCGTAACGGGCAGCCTCGGCCACGATGCGCTCGGCGATGGCATAACGTGCCTCGGCGGTATCCGGGATGCCGCCTTCGTCGAGCGTGAGGCCGACGACGTTGGTGCCGTAGTGGGCGACCAGCGGGAAAATCTCGTCCATGATCTGCTGTTTGCCATTGACCGAGTTGATGATGGGCTTGCCGGCGTAGCGACGTACGGCGGCCTCGACGGCGGCGGGGTCGGTGGAGTCGATCTGCAGCGGCAGCAGCGTGGAGCCCTGGAGCTGTTCGGTCGCCTGTTGGATGATCTTGACCTCGTCAATCTCGGGCAGGCCCACGTTGACGTCCAGGATGTCGGCGCCCTGCTCCTGCTGGCTGATGCCCTGGCTCACAACGTAGTCCAGGTCGCCGTCGCGCAGGGCCTGCTGCAGGCGCTTTTTGCCGGTGGGGTTGATGCGCTCGCCGATGACGGCGATCTTGTGGCCGTCGCAGGGAAGGTCTACGACCGTTTGGGCGCTCGTGACCGACATACTGGGCTTGCGGTGGCGCGGGCTGGGCGTGTGGTTGTCGATAAGCGTGCGCAAGGCCGCCATGTGCGCCGGCGTGGTGCCGCAGCAACCGCCCACGACGCTCACACCGTCGGCGATCATGCCGGCGACGGCCTCGGCGTATTCGGGGGCTTGGATATCAAAGACGGTGTTGCCGTCGTCGTCTACATGGGGGAGTCCTGCATTAGCCTGCACCATAACGGGCTTGTCGGTAATGGTGAGCATACGTGCGGCGAGTCCTCGGAGCTCGGCCGGTCCTTGGCTGCAGTTGATGCCCAAAACGTCGGCACCGATGGCGTCGAGCGTGATGGCGGCGACCTCGGGACTCGTTCCCAGGAAGGTGCGACCGTCTTCCTCAAAGGTCATGGTGGCAAAGACGGGCAGGTCGGAGTTCTCGCGGCAGGCGAGGACGGCCGCCTTGATCTCGGCCAGGTCGGTCATAGTCTCGATAATAAAGAGGTCGACGCCCGCGGCGACGCCGGCGCGCACTTCCTCGGCAAAGAGGTCGTAGGCCTCGTCGAAGCTCAGGGTACCCAGGGGGCGAAGCAGCGCGCCGATGGGGCCGATGTCACCGGCGACGTAGCGGGCGCCGGCCTCGCGGGCACAGGCGACGGCCGCGGCAAAGACGTCTGCCACGGCGGCGGCACCGTCGAGCTTGTGGGCGTTGGCGCCAAAGGTGTTGGCGGTAATCACGTCGCAGCCGGCCTCGACATATTGACGTTGGATATCAGTGATAACCTGGGGCTCCTCAAAGTTGAGCAGCTCGGGCAGGGCGCCCGCCTTCATGCCAGCGGCCTGCAACATGGTGCCCATGCCGCCGTCGAACAGCAGGTGTCCCGTGCCCTCGATGGCGGCGCGCAGGCGATCGTCCTTAATGCGCAGATCGTCGATCGTGCGCGTCTTGTACGTGGCACCGTTGCGACGTGCGGCATCAACGGGTGCCGCCAGCGCGGCACCGTCCAGATCATGAGTGATAAGTATGTTTGAGCTATTCGCCATGTGCATCCATTTCGTCTAGAGCCCACTGAGGAATTTCTATTTGAAGAGATTTGTCGGGCTCGATATCTTCGATTCGCTTGTTGTAGTGGGCAAGAAGCCGTGCGACATTTAATCGAATTAGGCCTCGCTTGTAGAACGATAACTCTTCAATATTGATGCCGATAAACGATTCGAGTGCGATAACCTGTACGCGATTGCCGAGTCCCTCACTTTCGAACAGTCCGTAAGCGAAGGAAACTTTATCGTGGGGGACAACGACGATGGGCCGAATGCCATTTCGAATGTTATCTCGGCATCGATCGGTCAATTTGGCCATTGGCGATACAGTCACATGAAATGCAGCATCATTGATTTGGAAATCGCCAGAACGGTCTGTCTGCTGGTCGGCGGCGTTTGAGTTGTCCTTTCCGATTTCTATGGTTGGAAATAACATCTCTAGTTTTGCACCTACCAGGTGCTGTGCGACGGTACCCGTTGGCTTATCGGACCGTAGGCTTGCTTCGGCTAGGA
Source organism: uncultured Collinsella sp. (assembly GCA_958448375.1). GTDB lineage: Bacteria > Actinomycetota > Coriobacteriia > Coriobacteriales > Coriobacteriaceae > Collinsella. The sequence goes on along the minus strand of CAUDDU010000045.1, from coordinate 2,448 downwards.
TATCATCGACAATGACAGAAATTGGTTTTTGAAGATCGATTTCGACTTTGATTCTCTGCCGGTTAAAGAAATCGACCTGGATTCGCTCGACGAAGAAATTGGCGATTGCATTCGCAGCTTCAAGACGAGTGTCTTCGCAAATGTCACTGGGTAGGGCAGAGTTGATAATCGTGGCAAGCTCAAGCGCCATCGGGAGTGTGCCGCGTGAGGTTCTGCCGCCCTCTGACGCGAAGGCACGCGTTTCCCCATGTCTGGCTAAAACTGTTTTGATGCATGCTCCACTTAGGCCTCGTACTTGGCTCCCCTTGTCCGATTGCACATAATCGTCGGTGAGCGGAAAACGGTTTTGCAACAGCTCGCTTATGCCTATGCCAACCGCCATGACGTTACGGTTGACGTTGCCTCGCTTGCTGCGCTTGGATTCGTACCAGAGTTCAATGGCATCCAAGATGTCTTTATCGGGCTCGCTCAAGGAGCAATTGGTCATTTCCATTATTGTCCGCTCCGTTCCTTGAAGACATAAGCGCGGGTTTGACTGCATTTTTTATAAGCCAAGTGACAACTGGCACGGCAACTGCATCGCCGAATGCGTAGCGAATCTGAGCATCCGAGAAGCCGCTAAACTGACATGAGTCAACACCTTGGAGACGGGCATATTCAGTTCCAGTCATCCAGCGAACTTCTATCTTTCCGTTTTCGCATATAACGACTGCCTGTCTTGATGAGCCGCCGCGAGCCGTTCTTAGACATCCGGCAATTTCTTCTTCACGGATTTCCCAGCGCACAACGCCCGATCGCGTGCGACGGTAAGCAGTGCGAACAATTTTTTCTTTGGCATTTAAGAAGCGCTGAAGGCGCTCTGCTTGATGCGGTGCAAGTGAGTCGATAAATGCTTGTACTTGGTTTTTGTTCCACCAACGCTTGTCGTTCTCGGGAATATTTTCAACAACCGTTGCAAGGCCCGTCATGCGAAGTGGACTTGGCTCGTTTAGGTGAGAGACGTGCGTAATGAGTGAAGGGTCGGAGTGAATCCAGGAGACCTTTTCAGGACGAAGCGAGGAATCGAGTCGGCTGTTGGGAAGAGGGTTTTTTAATCCGACGACAAACATGCGGGGGCGTGACTGGGGAAGCCAGTGCCGTGCATCGATAAAATAAGCGTCGCATGAATAGCCTAAACGATTAAATTCCTGGCAAACGAGTCTAAAGTCATCACTGTTATTAGACGTGGCAAGGCCGATGACATTTTCGAGAACAAGTGCCCGCGGGGCACGATCGCCCATTCCTTCGATGGCCTTAATAAAGCCAAAGAACGCACTGGACTCTTTGCCAGAGATAAGTCCCTCCCTGTTTCCCGCGAGAGATAAGTTTGTGCAAGGGCTTGACGCCCATGCGATGTCGGCTTGGGGTATTAAGTCGGGGTCGAGTGTGTGGACATCCTGCTCGACTAGATGCTCATCGCCCCAACACTGGCCGTACATGGCGCATTTAGTATGGTCTATGTCATTTGCCCAGATTGTTTTGATTCCGGCTTTTGCCATGCCGGCACGAGCCAAGCCAATGCCTGAAAAAAACTCAAGCGCGGTTAGTTGTGGCGAGAACTGCAGAATGTTGTGCATGTACTGGCTTTCAGATAGTTGTTATTTGGAATCTTATGGTACTTGTTTGTGAGGACATCCGCTTACATACGGATGAGATTCCCTCGATACCGTGCCATCAATTGACATTTTATTCAGAATGCGAATAGCAGGTGGTGTGGGCGGCGCGGAAGCGGCAGTGCTCGCGCATGCGGCAGATATTGCAGGTGGGGCGGCTCTGGGCGTCGTGGACTTCGCCGTCGAACAGGCCGATCACCGCTGTCACGCTTTTAGTGGGCATGAGCAGGCTGGTGGGCGTGACGGTCAGGCCGATGAGCCGCGTGGCGTTGAGCGCATTGACGATCGAGCGCTGGGCCGAGAGCGGGCAGTCGCCGTAGCCGGGGCTAAAGCGCCAGTTGCCGGCGAGCCCATGAACGGCGGCGTCCATCTTGACCTGCTGGTCCATTTGCTCAACGGCGGCTTCCACGTAAGCGGAGCACGCGGCGTCGAGCACGGCGCCCTCCAGGGGATGTTGGGCTCCCGTGGTGCGCAAACGGCGCTCAGCATCCATGCCGTGAGTGCATGCCATGAGCGCGGCAAAGCGGGCGTCTTTGAGATGTCGATAGATATCACGACCGCGCAGCTCAACGTTGGTGCCGACCAGACGGATGCAAGGCTTGCCCTGTTCGTCCACGCCCGTGGCATCGACGGCAAATACGCGGCGCACGCCACGGGGCTCAATGTCCAATTCCAGGCGTTCAACGACAAGCTCAATACGTCGTGACAGTTCGGGCTCAATCTGCTGGCCGCCGTAACCCAGATACCGCAGCATCTCGGCACGGTCGACACGGGGATGGTGCGCAGCATCGACACG
>CAUDDU010000044.1 GCA_958448375.1 uncultured Collinsella sp. | reverse complement strand
GTAGCGCTCACAGATGGCATGGATGCCCTGGCGCGACAGACGGCGGCAGTTCTTATTTAAAAAGACCGCCGAGGTCTCGGTTCCGCGGGCATGGGCCGCCAAGCGAGAACGCCCCTCAGTTACATAAAGCGTCAGAGCTCGCGCCGCGCTTCCTACCAGCGGGGACAGGCGTTCCTTCGAGCCCTTACCACGAACGAGCACAAAGCCATCGTCGATATGGATATCGCCCACATCGAGCCCCACCAACTCGCTCACACGCAAACCGCATCCGTAGAGCACTTCCAAGATGGCATGGTCGCGCAAGCCCATCTCGCCCTCGGGGAAGTCTTGATCGAGCAGCGCCGAGACATCCTCCACCGATAGATACTCCGGCAAACGCTCAGCCTTTTTAGGCAGGCGCAACGCCGCCGTTGGATTTTGGGCCACAGCCCCATCGCGCACCAAAAAGGCATGTAGGCCCTTCACGGCCGCAAGCGCACGCTCCACCGAGGCATCGGAATAGCCCCCATCGCGACGGTCGGCGACAAAGCCCTCCACGACCTGACGGGTCACCTCTTCAAAAGACACAATACCCGCCCGCTCCAGATAGGCGCAGTACGTCGTCAGGTCACGACGATAGGCCGCAATCGTGTTGCGCGCCAAACCCCGCTCGACCGCGAGGTAATCGAGATACTCCCCCGCCGCCACGGCGAGCGACGAGGGAGTAGCTTCGGTATGTTCCTTATTCGCCGGCACCCTTAGTCCGTAGCGAGGTTCATGGGCGTCACCTGCAGACGGTCGACACCCTCGTGCTGGCCGATCGAAGCGCGCACGAACTCGCGGAACAGCGGCTGCGGATTGGTCGGGCGGCTCTTGAACTCGGGATGAGCCTGAGTTGCCACATACCACGGATGCACGTCGCGCGGCAGCTCGACCATCTCGACCAGGCGCTCGTCGGGCGACAGACCCGAGATAACCAAGCCGGCGTCCTCGAGCTGGTCACGGAAGGCGTTGTTGAACTCAAAGCGATGACGGTGACGCTCGTAGACGAGCTCCTCGCCATATGCCTCGCGAGCAAGGGTATCGGCGGCGAGCTTGCACGGATAGGCGCCCAGGCGCATGGTGCCGCCCTTCTCGGTCACGTCCTCCTGCGAGCTCATCAGATCGATGACGCTAAACGGGCCGTCCGGATCGAACTCGGAGGAGCTGGCGCCGGCAAGGCCGACGACGTTGCGGGCGAACTCGCACACGGCCACCTGCATACCCAGGCAAATGCCCAGATACGGAATCTTGTGCTCACGGGCAAACTCGGCCGCGAGGATCTTGCCCTCCAGGGCGCGCTTGCCAAAGCCGCCGGGGACCAGGATGCCCGAGGCGTCGCCCAGAACCTCGGAGACATTCTGCTCGTCGAGGCTCTCGCCGTCGACCAGCTGGACGTCCACATGGCGATCGTAGAAGACGCCCGCATGGTGCAGGGCCTCGATAACCGACAGGTACGCATCGGGCAGCTGCGTGTACTTGCCCACGACGGCGATCTTCACCTTGTCGGCGTGATGGTTGGCGTGATTCTGTTTGCGCAGGAACTCATTCCACTCGCTCATGTCGCGCTCACGCGGGTCCAGACCCAGGCGCTCGCAAATGCGCAGGTCAAAGTCCTGCTCGGCAAGCAGCTGCGGAACATCGTAAATGCTCGCGCAGTCCTCGTTGGTAAAGACACAATCGGTGTCGACGTCGCAGAAGCTTGCGATCTTTCCGCGGATAGCGTCATCGATATGGTGGTCGGAGCGCAGCACGATGATATCGGGCTGGATGCCAAAGCTGCGGAGCTCCTTGACGGAATGCTGCGTGGGCTTGGTCTTGACCTCGTGGGCGGCGGCGATATAGGGAACGAGCGACACGTGGATGTAGCAGACGTTCTCGGGGCCGGCCTCCTTGCGGTACTGACGGATGGCCTCGACAAACGGTTGGGACTCGATGTCGCCGATCGTGCCGCCCAGCTCGGTGATGACTACATCGGAGCCGGTCTGCTCCTCGATGCGGCGGAACTTGTCCTTAATGGCATTGGTGACGTGAGGAATCACCTGCACGGTACCGCCCAAAAAGTCGCCGCGACGCTCGCGGGCGATCAAGCTCTTATAGATGGCGCCGGTCGTAAAGTTGGAATCGCGGGTCAGGTTCTCATCAATAAAGCGCTCGTAATGACCCAGGTCCAGGTCGGACTCGTAACCATCCTCGGTAACGAAGACCTCACCATGCTGGAAGGGGCTCATGGTACCGGGGTCGACGTTCAGATACGGATCGGCCTTCTGCATCGTTACTTTGTAGCCACGCGACTTGAGCAGACGGCCCAGCGAGGCCGCGGTGATACCCTTGCCCAGGGACGAAACCACGCCACCGGTTACGAACACATGCTTGGTCATATTGAGTTACCTGCGCTTCCCGTAGAAGTTGTTTATCCACATCTTACGGGTCTTCATTGTAATACTCGCGCCGCGGACCGTTCGCAATTTTTCTCGCGTGCGATTGCATTTCTCAATCTTGAAACAAAACGCCGCCCGGTTTCCCAGGCGGCGTCGCTATGGCAAGGGTTACATGCTGCTATCGATCAGCAACCTCGTCCTCAAGCATTTCTTGAACGAGCATGCCGGTACGGACGCCCTCAAGATACCACTCGCCACGTTCGGTGAGGCAAATGCCATTTGCAAGCTGACCGCCGTCGTCGCTATAACGCGAGACGACATCAATCATGCCTTCGGAATCCAAGCGATCGATTGCGGCGCGGGCACGATACGGCGAAACCCCCACGCGCTCGGCAAGCGTTTTGCGCGAGAAACCATACGGCCCGCCATTGTCTTCGGTTTGCTGGTCGATCTCCATCAACACCAGCACCTCGACACGCTTCATATCGTTGACACTCGCACGACCCTTGCCCGCCATAGCAGCCTCCTCAAACCGAGCACGAGCATCTAACGCGCCGTGCGCGACCGACACACCTCACGATGGCAGGTAATATCCATCATGCGGCATCCCGCTAAGGATGAAACAGTTACGGTTATTGTATACCGCTCAAATTGTTTCTAGGCAGGTAAACGGCTATTTTTCGCCGAAATAGGCGCTTTATTGATCAAAAAGCCGTACCGGGCGCTAACCCGATACGGCCAAAATGCAATGCAATTACCGCGGTGCTTCAAACTTAGCGATGGAAGAAACCGCGGCGCTCGAACTTGGGCTCGCAGCACACGTTGATACCCAGTTTGCGCAGTACCGTCTCGTCCGTCGGCGAGATGATCACGCTAAAGAAGGCATCGCAACCGCGCAGCTGCTCCAGGCCCGAAAGGACGCGAGCGGCCGTCTCACTCGTGGCCGAGGTGATCGACAACGCCATAAGCGTCTCGTCGGTGTGGAGGCGCGGGTTTTTGCTGCCCAGGAAATGCGTCTTGAGTTTGCTGATGGGCTCGATCGCCTCATCGCTAATGACCTCGAGCTCAAGGTCGACGCCCGAGACATGCTTGAGGGCGTTCATAATGAGCGAACTTGCGGCGCCCAGGCGCGTAGAGGTCTTACCGGTCACCACGGAACCATCGGGCATGACCATGGCACCCACGGGACCGCCCGTGAGCTGCTCCCTGGTGAGGGCCGCCGAGCGCGCCGGCGAGTAGTTCTTATCGATGCCGGCTTTCTTCATAATAATCTTGAGACGGTCGACTTGCTCATCGCCCACGCCGGTACGGCGCACATTTTCGACCGCGGTAAAGTAGCGGCGGACGATCTCCATCTTGGAAGCGTCGCGGCAGGCATCGTCATCGGTGATGGCAAAGCCGACCATATTGACGCCCATGTCCGTAGGGCTCTGGTAGGGGCTCTTGCCCAGGATCTTTTCCATCAGGGCACGGACTACCGGGAAGGCCTCGACGTCGCGGTTGTAGTTGACCGTGGTCTTGTTGTAGGCCTCAAGGTGGAACGAGTCGATGATGTTGGCATCGTCGAGGTCTGCCGTGGCGGCCTCGTAGGCAATGTTGACCGGATGCGTAAGGGGCAGATTCCAAACCGGGAAGGTCTCAAACTTGGCATAGCCGGCGGCGGTACCGTGCTTATGCTCGTGATACAGCTGCGAGAGGCAAGTGGCGAGCTTGCCCGAACCGGGGCCGGGTGCCGTCACGACGACGAGCGGACGCGTGGTCTCGACAAACTCGTTCTTGCCGTAGCCATCGTCGGACACGATCAGATCGACATCGTGCGGATACCCCTCGATGGGATAGTGCAGCTTGGCGGGAATACCGAGCGCGTTCAGGCGGTTACGGAACACATCGGCAGCAGGCTGGCCTGCGTACTGGGTGATGACCACAGCCGCGACGGCAAAGCCGTTGCCGCGGAACAGGTCGACCAGGCGCAACACATCCTCGTCATAGGTAATGCCCAGGTCACCACGAGCCTTGTTTTTCTCGATGTGGTTCGCGTTGATCGCGATGATAACCTCGACATCGTCGGCGATGCTCTTGAGCATGCGGAACTTGCTGTCCGGTTCAAAACCCGGCAGCACGCGGCTCGCATGATAGTCATCAAACAGCTTGCCGCCAAACTCCAAATAGAGCTTACCGCCAAACTGCGAGATGCGCTCCTTAATGTGAGCAGCCTGCAGCTCGATATACTTCGCGTTGTCGAAACCCTGGCGCATGTATGGCTCCCGTCCCGTTTCCAATTAATGTTCTAGGCGATTATAACGGAGCAGACCCTCCCCAACGCCCAAGCAATCAACTGGCACCAACCAAACACGCCATCGATAAGTTGCGGTGAAATCGTTCCCGTTTAACCCCTCAAGACGGCCAAACAGGAACTATTCCACCGCAACTTCCCCTTTTTGGTTCAAACAAACCTGGCCTTTGTATCAATAATGGAAACGTCGCAGGTGGAGCATAAGTCAGCGAAAGCCCACCAGAGCGAGCAAAGTGACGTGAAAGAGGAGGGCATAGGCCTTTTGGCCATGCCCGACGATTGAACGTCAGATTGCCGCTCTGGCGGGCTTGCAGCGTCGACTGGTTGCGCGGTTCGTAGAACCGCGCAACATAAGTGCGCCCCCTCCCGCGCACGGAACGGGAGGGGGCTAAAGGTAGGAGTCTACCGGTGGGTTGACCCCACCGGACAGACGATGACCAGGTGATCCTCTACAGGATCGTCAAGGTTTCCGTGGGGTACCCGTTGGGTACTTAGAGCATCACGCAAGCGACGGTCAGGATGATGGCACAGACGACGGAGAGAGCGACGATGAGCTTAAGGGCAAACTTGAGCCAGGTCGTCCACTCGATCTTGGCCAGGGCGAGACCGCCCATGATGGCGCCGGAGGTCGGGGTGAACAGGTTCACAACGCCGATGGCAGAGGAGAAGATCATGACCATGACCTCGGGCGAGAAGCCGAGCTTAACAGCCAGCGGTCCCATGATAGGCATGGAGACGGTAGCCATACCAGAGGTCGAGGGGATCAGGAAGGACAGGCCGAAGTAGACCAGGAAGCTCATGGGAGCGAAGATCACGCCGGACAGGCCAGCCAGAGCATTGGCGGCAGCGTCGAGGACGTAGACGTCGAGGCCGGTGTTAGCCATGAGGACGGAGATGCCACGGGCGAGGGCGATGACGAGAACAACGGACATCATGTCGGCAGCGCCGGTGATGAAGGTGTTAACGATCTGCTTCTCGGACAGACCACCGATGATACCGATCAGGACGGCCATGAGGAAGAACCAAGTGGAAGCCTCGTCGAAGTACCACTGGCCAATGGGCAGGCCGGTGATCAGGGCAGACCAGCCCTGGACGACGGCGTTACCGTCGGCGTCGTAGACAGCGCCAGCGTCGAAGAAGTTGGCGACGCCCTCGTTGAGGTCGGCCAGCGGAATGAAGCCGACGATCATGACGACGAAGGTGAAGGCAAAGGCAATCAGAACACCCTTCTGACGACCGGTGAGCTTGACCTCATTGTGAACCTCGGAAGCAGCCTTGCCGTGAGCCTCTTCGGCGTCCTTGAGCTCCTGCATCGACAGGATGGTGGAACCCTTGTCAGCCTTGACCTTCTTGGCATAGCTCATAACGAAGAAGATGGACATGGCAGTGGTAACAATCCACAGGACGGCACCGAGGCCGATGATGATGGACTGGTTGACCTCAATGCCAACGCCGGTCAGAGCGTCGACAGCAGCGCCGACGGCGAACGGGTTAACCGTGGAGCCCAGGCAGCCGCAGCCAGCGCCGAGCAGGACGGTGGCGGCACCGACCATCGGGTCGAAGCCAGCGGCCATCATGGTAGCGGCAAGCAGGGCGTAGAAGGGAACGGTCTCCTCGCACATACCATAGGTGGTACCACCGAGGGAGAAGATGAGCATCAGCACGGGAATGAGCATGATCTCGTTGCCCTTAAGCTTCTGCACCAGAACGGCAATGCCGTTGTCCAGGGCGCCGGTCTCGGTCATCATGCCGAGGAAGCCGCCCAGGATCATAACGAAGAGGCAGACGGGCAGAGCGTCAGCGAAGCCCTTAATCGGGGCGGTGCAGAAATCGCTCAGACGGGCGGCAGTAACCGCGCCGCCGGACGTGCCGGAGACGATAACGGTAACTACTGCAACAATTGCCAGCAGAGCAAGAAGAATGGTGAACGATGAAGGCATACCGCGCTTTTTCTTAGCGGTCTCAGTCATAGTTCTCATCCCCCCTTCATAAATCATTTACTGATCTCGCCCGAAGCGGCTCTTCCGTGCCGTGCCTGCCGCTCGATGCGAGATTTTTACCAGATAAAGCCGCTCGGGGTGTTCAACAATACACCCCGAGCGAGATGCTAGATGCACTTACTTGAGCGTGGCGTACATGACGGCCTTGATGGTGTGCATGCGGTTCTCGGCCTCGTCGAAGACCTTGGAGGCCTTGGACTCGAACACCTCGTCCTCCACTTCCATCTCGGTGACGCCGAAGCGCTCGGCGATGTCAGCACCGATGGTGGTGTTGGTGTCGTGGAAGGCCGGCAGGCAGTGCAGGAAGATGGCCGTCGGCTTCGCCATGGCCATGATCTCCTTGGTCACGCGATAGGGCTGCAGCTGCTTGATGCGCTGCGCCCACACCTCGTCGGGCTCGCCCATGGACACCCACACGTCGGTGTAGATGACGTCGGCG
>CAUDDU010000043.1 GCA_958448375.1 uncultured Collinsella sp. | reverse complement strand
GGCGAGCAGGGCCGCACCGTAAGCGCCCATGCAGCCGGCGATGTCGGGACGCACGGCGTGAACGCCCGTGAGCTGCTCAAACGCGCGCAGTGTGGCATCGGACATAAAGGTGCCGCCCTGGACGATCACCTGGTTGCCGATCTCCTTGGGGTCGCGCAGCTTAATGACCTTGAACAGGGCATTCTTGATGACGGAATAGGACAGGCCGGCCGCGATGTCGCCCACCGTGGCGCCTTCCTTTTGCGCCTGCTTAACGCGCGAGTTCATAAAGACCGTGCAGCGGCTGCCCAGGTCGACGGGAGCCTTAGCATGGATGGCGGCATCGGCGAACGCGCGCACGTCCATGTTCATAGACACGGCGAAGCTCTCGATAAAGCTACCGCAACCCGACGAGCAGGCCTCGTTGAGCATGATGTGCTCGATAACGCCGTCCTTGACGCGCAGGCACTTCATGTCCTGGCCGCCGATGTCCAGAATGAACTCGACGCCGGGCAGGAACGCCTTGGCGCCGCGCAGGTGCGCGACGGTCTCGATCTCGCCGGAGTCGGCCTTAAGGGCCTCGATGAGCAGCGCCTCGCCGTAGCCCGTAGTGGTCACGTGGCCGATGGTGCAACCGGCGGGGATGTGGTTGTAGAAATCGGCCATGATGACCTTGGCCGTGCCCAGGATGTCGCCGTTGTTGTTACCGTACCAGGTGTGCAACAGCTGGCCGTCCTCGCCCACGAGCGCGGCCTTCATGGTGGTGGAGCCGGCGTCGATGCCGATGAACACGCGGCCGGTGTAGCCGTCGAGTTTGCCCTTGGGGACGACTTCCTGGTCGTGGCGGGTCTTGAACTCGGCAAAGTCCTCGTCGGTGGCAAAGAGCGGATCCAGACGCTCGACCTCGGCACCCTGCGTGTCACCCAGGCTGTCGATAGCCTCGATGAGCTGCGGGAACGTGCTGAGCTTGTTGGATTCGTGCGCCATGGCGGCGCCGCTCGCCACAAACAGGTGAGCGTTTTGGGGCACGATACGGTGCTCCTCGTCCAGGTTGAGCGTGAGGTAGAAGCGGTGGCGCAGCTCGGAGAGGTACTGCAGCGGGCCGCCCAGGAAGGCGACGTTGCCGCGGATGGGACGGCCGCATGCCAGGCCCGAGATGGTCTGGGTCACGACAGCCTGAAAGATGGAGGCAGCCACGTCCTCGGGGCGGGCACCTTCGTTGAGCAGCGGCTGGACGTCGGTCTTGGCAAAAACGCCGCAGCGGCTGGCGATGGGATAGATGGTGGTGGCGTTGGCCGCGAGTTCGTTAAGGCCGCTGGCGTCGGTGTGCAGCAGAGTGGCCATCTGGTCGATGAACGCGCCCGTGCCGCCGGCGCAGGTGCCGTTCATGCGCTGCTCGATGCCGTTGTCGAAGTAGATGATCTTGGCGTCCTCTCCGCCCAGCTCGATGGCGACATCGGTGGCCGGGATGAGGGTCTCGACGGCACGCTTGCTGGCGATGACCTCCTGGACAAACTCCAGGTCGAGCCACTGGGACAGCAGCAGGCCGCCCGAGCCGGTAATGGCGCAGGTCATCTGGGCCGTCGGCAGCACGGTCGCAGCGCCCTCGAACAGGTCGCGGGCGCAGGCACGGACGTCGGTGTGGTGGCGCTGGTACTTGGCGTAGACGATCTGGTTGTCGTCGTTGAGCACGGCGAGCTTAACGGTGGTGGAGCCCACGTCGATGCCCAGGTGCAGGTTGCCGCGGGCGGCCTCGGGGTTGAAGATCGCGCCTTCGGGGGCCTGGGCGGCGGTGGCGACTACGGGCTCAGTGGCGGTAGCGGGCTCGCTAGCGACGGACGTCTCCCCTGCTGCGTTCTTGGCATCGGCAACTGCCTCGGCAACTTTCTCGGCAGCAGCGGTCGCGACCTTCTGCGCGGCGTCCACCACGGTGGGCGCGGCCTCGCGTGCGGCAGCGACCATGCGGTCCTTGATACCCTCGACGAGTTTGCTCATTGTCTCTCCTCTTAGTTGTTGGACTCGACGGTTGCGGCGGTGTCGGCCGCGTCCTCGAGCTGCAAGTTCAATAGCTTCATGCCGTACTCCGGCACGTTGATATCGATGGGTTGGCCATACAGGTCGCCGGGGCGCACAAAAGCGAGCACCGTCATAATGCGCGCCATGGCCTCGGGCGATTCGGTGAGCCCACGCTCAAACCAGCGCTGAATCATGCCGACCTCGGCACTCACGACGTAGGTGACGTAGTAGTCAAAGAACGTGCCCAGCGCCAGGCCCAAAATGCCCGTCTGCGCACGCGGCACCACAGCCTCACGCGCGGTGTCGATGATCCTTTTAATGAAGGCCTGGTCGCCGCCCGGACCCAGCAGCGCACCGATTAAGTCGCGGTTGGCCGCGAGATAGCGCAGCAGCTCAACCGAACCGGGCGCCGGCTCGAGCTCATCGATGTTGTGATAGAGATCGGGCAGCTGAGCCGCGGTGATGAGCTCAATGCGCTCACGGATCTCGGCCAGCAAGCCGTCCTCGATTTGATTGATAAAGTCGGGGATATCGCGGTAGTGCGAATAGAACGTGCGGCGCGTAAGGCCAGCGCGCTCGGTGAGCGACGCGACATTAATGCGCGAAAGGTCGCCGCTTTCGGCAAGCTCGCTGGCAAGTGCCTGGCGAAGGGCACGCTGCGAGCGAAGGGACCGGCGATCGCATTTCTCGAGCTGGGACAAGCGTCCTCCTTGTTACTCAGCCTGTGCGCTATTGCACAGTGCGAGTATTATTGCACACCGTGTGTATCAACACGTAAAGGCAATATTTGGGATGCGACGAAGGGGCTGTCCCTTTGTCACATCCCGCCTGGCTTTTGGAGCGGCAATACCGATTGTCCAAAATGTCATTCGTGGGTAGAATAGTGTCGACGGCAGCCCAAGTTGTAGCTGGCTGGGCAGCGCCGTTGTTTGCATTAGGGGGTCAACGCCTTAGCGGCGGCGACCTCTTCTGTTGCGCTTCGAACGTTGCTTAAGTACCTCGGAAAGCCCGACGAGCGCCGTGAAGAACGAGACCAAAGCGGTCAGAAGTCTCACGAAATCAATCAGATCGGTCATGGGCATCACCTCCCATCAGATGGAGGGCGCTGCCCGGCACATGGAACTGCCGTCAACGATACCGATTCTACCAGAGCCTAGTTATATATACGAATATATGTTCGTATTCCAAGCACACAGACCCCTGTGACAAAGGGGCAGTCCCTTTGTCACATTATTCGATGATGGTGCGGGAGTTCTGTTTGCGCATGGTGGCGAGCATGTGTTTGGGGACGGCGTGGACCATGCAGCTGCCGATGGTCGCACTCGCGGCGGCCTTAGCTGCATCACTGCCGTTTTTGGTCGCGTAGCTGTGGCGGAAACGCTTGAGCATGGCGATGTCGTTGCCGCCGTCTCCATAGACCGCGACCTCGTCCTCGGCAATACCGTAGTAGCCCGCCAGCCAGGCCACGCTCTCGCCCTTGTTGCACGCCACGTCCGTGATTTCGAACATCACCGGATCGAACGGCGCGTTGACCACGCGGTCCGAGCGCTCGGCCAGATACGCCTTAAGGTCGCGCTCCAGCTCGGGCGAGGTCACGCGACAGTTGATCTTGCACACATCGTGGCGCAGGATGTCACCGATCGACTGGTCGAAGTACTGTTCCTCGTGGTACCCGCCACGCGCACGCATGCCGCGCATCACAATACGCTTGATGGGGCTGTCCTTTTTAAAGCCCGCCTGATGCATCTCGAACGATCCGCTCGAAAACATGCCGTCGGGCGTGGAGCAGTCAAAACAGATATCCGGAAACTCCTTGAGCAGCTCCTCGGTGATTTGTGGGTCGATGGTCCAGGTCTTGAGCACCTCGCCATGGCTGTCGCGCACGATGGACCCATTGGAGCAGCAGGCGTCAAGCGCTAGGCCCGTAAAGCCATGCTCGCCGATCGGCAACGTCGAGCGTCCAGTCGCGGGAACCACGTGCAGGCCAGCCTCAGTCAGCTCGCGAATGGCGCGGCGGATGGTCCCATCTGCCTCGTGCAGGGCGTTCAGCAGCGTTCCGTCTAAGTCACTCGCAAACATCTTGATCATGGGGCATGCCTCTCCTTCGTCTGCACGATATTTTAGACGAAAGAGAGGCGTGCCCATGCAAGGGTGTTCCAACGCGCCAGGACATTCGCTTCCGCAGAGCAACGGTGCCCCAGCGCGTTAAGACAATCGCCACAAGCGACTTTTCAGCCGATAAAACAGCGCCGTCGTCAGCGTCAGCACCGCCAACATGCCTGCGAATACAATCGTCGGTGTCCATCGATCATATGCAGTCCCGTACGTCAATTGGCCGATCGGCGTTGCGCAGGAAAGGACCATGTAAACGACCGAAAGCACTTTTCCGCAGAGTTCAGTCGGCGCTGCCCGCTGAACAAACGCGATGATTTCAACCGACGCAATGCTTGCCCACACCATGACCCATGCCGAACCAACCGCAAACACGGTGAACACGCATGCATCTGCGCCGAACAGTTGCGCGACAATAATCGGTACGACTCCAAAACAGATCATCGCAACATATCGACATATGCCCTTGAAGGAAAAACGATGCGGCCAAATACCGACCAAACCACTTCCGACAAGACCACCTAAGCCCATTGCCACCTCAATAATCCCAACAAAGGATGACTGCATTCCGAGATGCTTTGCAACAATAACGGGAGCACCAATCGTTAACCCAACTAACGCAAGGTTCAAAATAGCCGCAAGCAAAATCACGGCGACCAATGATGAATTTTGCAACAGATACCGAATCGACTCCCGAAAATCGTTTCGGCATGTCGTACGAGTCGCGCAGTCTCCCATCGTTTCAGATGAGGCATTTTGCTTGAGTGCGCCCCCAAACAGCAGGGCTGAAATCGCAAACGTCACCGACGCGGTTGCGCAAAGAGTATCGATGCCAAAGCACCCATAGACTGCCGTCCCGACCACAGGGCCCAAGATATTGCTCACCATGGTCGACTGCGAAACCAATGCAGTGGCCCGCTCAACCTTCTCTTCACCCGCCATACGCACCGTCTCAATTTGGAGCATTGGCTTTAGCAGCGATTGAACGCCATATTGAACACAAAGTATCGCTACTACGACGACCGCAAGAGGCAACGAGCGCTTCATGGGGATAGACAGCAGCGATGCAGTCATCAGAGCAATGCCAAGGGCCACGAGGACCTCGCGATGTCTTCCCCTATCCGCCATGATTCCGCCAACCGGAGTTGCGAGTACGCCGGGTATGAACGCCGTCGCCACGACGACGCCATATAACGTTGACGATCCACTGCAATCGAACAAGTAAAGCGGATACGCAAAGCACAGCGCCGACAGCATCGAATACGTGCACAGCTGCGCAACAAGAAGGCCAAAAAGCCTGATAGATCGCACTGTTTTTTGCGTCAACGAGACGCTACTCACCCGCATTCCAGCCATAAGCCTACCCCCTATACATACCGCTAGTATGTATTTAATGACTTGAAAAGGGCAGCCGTGGCTACCCTCACAAATCAATTACATACCGTTAGTATCTATATTACCACCTGGCGCGGTCCCATACGTCCCAAATCTGCGCCGTTGTCTGGAGCACTTCCTCGCCCAAA
Source organism: uncultured Collinsella sp. (assembly GCA_958448375.1). Taxonomy (GTDB): domain Bacteria; phylum Actinomycetota; class Coriobacteriia; order Coriobacteriales; family Coriobacteriaceae; genus Collinsella. The sequence continues at coordinate 1,524 of CAUDDU010000043.1, read as the reverse complement.
TCGAGTCCCACCGCAGAGGCCATCTGCGCCAAACATTGAGCGCGAGCGAGCATTCGATCCTTGGGTTCAAGCGGACGAAACAGTGGCAGCAACCAGAGATTCGCCAGCAACGATACGGCCTCTGCCGCTTCGCGCGGGCATTCGCACGCAATGGATCCGTCGGCGATGCCCTCCTCGATCACCGGCAAGAGATAGCCATCGGTAGACTCGTCAAACGAACCCTGGTACTGCATCGCCAGTAGACGCGAGCTTTTTACCGGATCTGCCGCAGGATGCATGCGTGCCCATAGTTCAATTTGCGGAACGACGGACTCGGGAGCGTAAAGCCTTTTTAGCTTTTGGGCGCCGGTCATATTACCGACGCCAAGCATCGAGCGACGGTGCTCAACAATCGGAGTCATCGCCCGATCAAACGCGGCGTTGAAAATCTCTTCTTTGCTCTTGAAGTGATGATAGACAGCGCCCTTGGTCATGCCGTCGAGACGGTCAACGATATCTTGAATACTCGTCCCCTCATAACCCTGTGCACAGAATAGCTCCAGTGCCGCGTCGAGAATCTTCGCGACCGTCTCCTCGGGATATTTATTGCGACCCATAATCCGCCCATCCGCAACGCAAGTCTTGTGGCTCATTGCAGCATTTTAACGTTGCGGATGGCAGACGGTCGATTCTACACCGCGGCGGGGCCGTGTTCGCCGGTGCGAATGCGGATGACTTCCTCGACCGGCTCGACCCAAATCTTGCCGTCTCCAACGGCACCGGTGCGGGCGGCATTGCAGATGATGTCGACAATGCCGTCAACGTGCTCATCGGCGCAGATAAGGGTGAACTGCACCTTGGGGATCGTGTTGACGAGCAGCTCGTTGCCGCGCACGTATTCCTTCCAGCCATGCTGCGCGCCGCAGCCCTGCACCTGGTTGATGGTCATACCGCGAACATCGGCAGCAAACAGCGCGTCTTTGAGAACCTCAAGCTTCTCGGCGCGAACGATTGCCGTGATCTTCTTCATAGTGAATTCCTCTCTTTAAGAGTTGGTCTGACAGAACGTTTGAAACTGTTAGTCCAGACCACTAAACGAAGGATAGGCGCTCTCACCGTGCTGGCTCGCATCCAGGCCCAGCGCCTCGTCGGCCTCGTCCACGCGCAGGCTACCGTGGAACAGCGCCTTGACCACCGCGGCGATCACCAAGTCGAGCATCAGCACAATAACGACCGTCACCACAATGCCCAGAACCTGCGAGACAAGCAGCGACACGTCGCCCGTGTAGAACAGGCCGCCCTTACCGGTCCACGAGAGCTCCGGCACGCAGAACAGGCCCGTGAGCACACCGCCCAAGATGCCGCCGACACCGTGACAACCAAACGCATCGAGCGCATCGTCGTAGCCAAACTTGGTCTTAAGATGGCTGATGGCCAGGTAGCAGACGGGAGACACGATCAAGCCCATGACCAGCGCCGCCCACGGCTCGACAAAGCCCGCGCCCGGCGTGACCACCACAAGGCCCGCAACCAGACCGGTGCTGG
>CAUDDU010000042.1 GCA_958448375.1 uncultured Collinsella sp. | reverse complement strand
GTCTTCGTCGTCCACGTCGCGCATGCGCTCTGCCTCGGCGCGGGCACGCTCGTCCTCGGCGCGCTCGTTTTCCTCGTACAGCGCCTGGCGGCGGGCCTCGCGCGCGGCTGCAGCCTTGGCGGCGTCATCCAGCTCGGGTGCCGCGGCAGCCGTTTCCTCGACCAGCCCCGCGGCAACGGCGTCATCAACGCCGCCCTGCTTCTTGAGCTCCTCGGTCATGCTACTCACCTCCCTTCATTTGCGATTCCGCGATGGCGCGGTACACCTCGCAGGTTTCCATGAGCTCGTCGTGCGTGCCTAGGCCCACGATCTCGCCGTCTTTGAGCACCACGATCTGATCGGCATGCAAAATAGTCGAGATACGTTGCGCGATGATGAGCACCGCGGCATCGCACGTCTCGTCCTGCAGCGCATGGCGCAGTGCCGCATCGGTCTTAAAGTCCAGGGCCGAAAAACTGTCGTCGAAGATATATAGATCGGCATGCTTCATGAGTGCGCGGGCAATCGCCAGGCGCTGGCGCTGACCACCCGAGAAGTTCGTGCCGCCCTGGGCCACCGGCGTATCGAGCCCCTGGGGCTGGTCGAGCACAAAGGTGCTCTGGGCAACCTCCAGCGCATGGAGCATGTCAGCCTCAGTCGCGTCTTCGTTGCCAAAGCGCAGGTTGCTCGCCACCGTACCCGAGAACAGCCATGCCTTCTGCGGCACATAGGCGATACGCCCGCGGATGTCGTCTTGCGAAAGGTCGCGCAGATCGATGCCATTCAGGCGAATGGCGCCCTTCGTGGCATCGTGGAAGCGAAGCAAGAGCTTGGCCACCGTCGACTTGCCCGAACCCGTCGAGCCTACAATCGCCGTGGTCTGGCTACGGCGACAGGCAAAGCTCAGGTCGCACAGGGTATCCTCGTCGGCATCGTCAAAACGGAACGACATGTGGTCGAACACGGCCACCGCGTCGGCACCGTCAACAGACTCCGCCGCGCACGTGTCCAGCGTGCGCTTGCCGTCCACGATGCTCGGCTCAATCTCCAACACCTGCTGCGCACGGTTCAGGCATGCGGCGGCGCGTGGGAGCGTCAGAATCACCATCTGCGCCGTCATCACAAAGAACAGGATCAGGATCGCGTACTCCAGCACGGCCGAGATGCTACCGATTTGCATGGCGTGGACGCCCACGCGGTTGCCGCCCACCCACAGCACCGCCACCTCGGCGATATTCATCAAAAAGAAGCTGGAGCTGTCGAGACCCACAAACAGGTGGTTGACCTTGATGGCATTGGCCGCGTAATCGCTAAACACCTCGTCCAGGCGCTGCTCCTCGTGGCGCTCCTTGTTAAATGCGCGGATGACGCGCACGCCCACGATGTTCTCGCGCAGCACCACGTTCATGCGGTCGATAAAGCTCTGCAGGCGCATAAAGATCGGCGCGGCGTTGGCAACGGTAAAGACCGCCGCCACCAGCACGATCGCAACCACCACGCCCAGCAGCGTACCCATGGCGGGATCGATGAACCAAGCAAAAATGATGCCTGCCACGGCCAAGAACGGCACCGGCAGCACCAGCTGAATCGTCTGAAGGACAGCTTGCTGAATCACGTTGATGTCGTTGAGCGAGCGCGTGATCATCGAACCCGTGCCAAAGCGCTCAAAGTCGCTGGCGGACAGCTCGAGCGACTTGTCGTACACGGCATTGCGGATATCGCAGGCCACGTTGGCGGCCAGGCGCGCCGAAAGATAGCAGCCCAGCACCGTGCCGCCGCTGGCCATGCCGGTCGCGATAAGCATGTACAGGCCGTTGCGTAATATATAGTCGACATCACCCGTGGTAATACCGGTGTTGACCATGTTCGCCAGCATCGTGGGAACCAACAGCGTACCGACGTTATCTATCAGCACCGCAAACAGCGTCACCGCAATCAGACCGCGGTACGGCCTCATAAACCTCATTAAGAGTCGCATGCGTCCCCCTTGCCCTTATCGTCAGTCTCGTTCTCGGCGGCCACTTGCCGTTTAAATGCCTCGCACTCTTCGTTAAGAACATGGGAGAACTTACCGACCAAGCGCATGATCTCGCACTGTTCCCACGGCTCGAGCGCCTCGAATGCCTGTTGCTCGGCTTTTTGCGCCGGCAACGCGTAGCGCTTGGCAAACCGCACGCCTTCTTCGGTCAGTCGTACAACCTTGTTTTTACGACTGCCCTCGGCAAACTCCAACGTCGCAAGCCCTCGCGCCCTAAGCGTTTTAATCGCCGAATTGATGGTCTGTTTGCTGTAGAACCATTCACTCGTCAGCCGACTCACGGCAACGCTTCCGCCCGCTGCACTCGTGTCGACGAGCATCCAGTAGGCGCAGTCCGAAAGGCCGCAGGCGCGCGAGAACTCCGAATAGATATGGTCGAGTCCATTGAGCAACCGATCGAAGTCGACCAGCGTAACCGCACTATTCATCTATCCCACCATTCAATTGTCCGATTTTTGACCAATTATGTGTCTCTAGATTAGTCCGAGTTTTGACTATCGTCAACAGGCTCTCCGCAAATGCGTGCATTTTTATGGCCTATCGGCAGAAAAAGACCGCCGGCGCGGGGGCGGCGCCAGCGGTCACGTGAAAATCGGGTTTTATTGCCTGTTAAGCGGCGACGGCCTCATAGACCGTAGCGCCCGAGAAGCTGTCATGCAGGCTCTTGCCGGCAATCCACGGCAGCTCGACGACCTCGCAGACCGTGTTGACCAACTCAGAACAGTCAGTAAAGTGGCCCTTGTCGTTGAGGGCCTCGCAATCCTGAACACGCCAATAGCCATCGGTGTGCGTGATGTAGTACTCGTGATCGTTGATCGACACGAAAGCGCGCGTCTTGGAACGCAGCAGCTTCAGAAATCCTTCGAAATCGGTCTCGACGACATCTCCAGCCTGGAACATGATGTTACCTCCTGGCCCGGCGCCACCACGGCGCATTGATAAACGTTGGTACTCCTTTAGTAAAACCTTTATCAGAGGTTATGCGTTCGTCATTTAGGCAAGTGGTAAAAAACCGCAGGGTAGACGGGATAAAACGTTTAACCATCCCATTTGTTTGTCACATTCTGAAGGTACTTTTATGCAAAACCTACTTTCCCAATTGGAATCTATCCTTTTGGCCGGGCAATTGACCGTCTATCGTTTAAGCCCGACGGGTATGAACGGGGCATCTGCAACGCCACCGCAAGGAGACACCATGGAGACTATCGAAGCACTCATTCACCGCCGCAGCTGCCGCAAATACAGCGATCGTCCCGTCGAGGCCGAAAAGCTTGCACGTATTATCGAAGCCGGCCAATATGCACCGAGCGGCATGGGCCGCCAGCCGGTGACGTTTGTCGCCGTCACCGACCCCGCGACCGTCGAGCGTCTCTCACAGCTCAACGCCCAGGTCATGGACAGCAACAGCGACCCCTTCTATGGCGCCAAGACCGTTGTGGTGGTGCTGGTTGACCGCAGCGTGCCCACACATCTGGAAGACGGCTCGCTCGCCATGGGCAACTTGCTCAACGCCGCCTATGCACTGGGTGTCGATTCGTGCTGGATTCACCGCGCGCATGAGGTCTTTGACTCGCCCGAGGGCTTGGAGCTGCTGGCCAGCTGGGGCCTGCCCGCCGACGGCAGCCTGCGCGGTGTCGGTAACTGCATTCTTGGCTACGCCGAGGACACGCTACCCGAGGCAAAGCCGCGCCGCGACAACGTCGTCTACGTAAGGTAACCCAGGAGCGTCAGCGGGGGTAGCTAATTTTGGACGGGGCTATTTTAGCTACCCCACTCGCAACTTATATTGACGTCGCCGTTGTCGTCGTTTCGTTCGTGTGAGTCGTTTCGGCACCGTCGCCTTGTTCGTCCTCGTCCTTTTGCGCATCGGCGATGGTGGAGGCCGCCGCGACGATACCGCGCTGGGGCGCGACACCCGTCTGGGTCTGAGCGCCCTCGATAACTTCTGTGCCTGCATGCGCGAGCTCGGGCGATTTAAACACTGCGTCCAAGTTGGCGCCACCGCCGGCATATCCGAGCGCAGCGAGCGCGATGACGATCACTGCAACGGCGGCCACGATCGGCACGTAGCGATGCCAGCCGGCGGGATTGAGCCCGCTGCGGCGAGCCGCCCCGCGGCTGATGTAACCGAGCGTTCCGTCGTGCTTGAGCTTTGAGCCCACCACGCGTTTGCGGCCCCACAGCGAGGACTCTGCCTGCATTGCCAAGCGGGCGCTTGCCGAAGGATAGCCGTATTTAGTGCGCTTGAACGAGCCATCAAACCCCGAGGCGTGTTTGCCCCACGTCACCGATGTCGTGCGTCGGTTAACCGGCGCGGCGCTCCGCCTTCTGCGGCTCGGTTTTGAAGTCTCAGCCATATGCCCTCGCACGCCGTAACCAAATCGAAACAATAACGCTTTGGACTGTAGCACACGCGTCGCGCGCGGTCACGGGCGCCTCGCTCAACGGTCATCGTCTTTCAGCAAGCGCCACAGCGTTGTACGGCTTATGCCCAGCACCTCCGCCGCACGGGTTCGGTTGCCGTGGAGATGGTCTACAACCAGATGCGCGATATCTCGCTCGGTATCGGCCAGCGGTCGCAGGATATACAGGTCACTTTCGAGCGTCGGGGCGCCAAAGGTTGCGGTCTTAATCACATCCTCTTGGGCGAGCACTTCCTCCGCTACAGCGCGGTCCACCGTGCCCGCCCCCACCAATATATACAGTCGTTCCGAGACCTCGCGGAGCTGCAGATAGTTGCGCGGCCAGCGGTAAGCATCGAGCGTCTTCGTCGCCGCGGCAGACAGCGTGGGCGCTGCCGTCCCAAATGCATCAGCGAGATATTCCAAATAGCGCGCGACCTTCGTCGACGCGGCTCCCTGCTCGGCGATTGCCGGCGCGACGCTCACCGCACAGGCGAAGCGCTCGGTCACAAAGGCGGCTTGATCACTTTCGCCGCCGCCCGGCATGTCATTCGCCGTCAGCACCACATGGCAGCGCGTCGCCAACGCGGTGTCGGTCATCGTGGAGACCAGCTCGCGGAGGCGCTGGGGGCCAACCGCGTTCCAGCCCTCAATGCAAAGGGTCAGCCCCATTTGGAACAACGGCGATTCGACGCTTTTGAGTACATGGCGCCAACCGCGCTCGGTGAGCTCATCGAGCGCAACGGAAACAAAGGGCTGATCGGCAAAAGGACCGTCCAGATAGAGGCGCTTGGCAATCTCGACCTGACCCGCTCCCGGCTCGCCCTCGAGCATAAGAGGCACACCGCGCGCGTAACTCTCTGCAACCGGCGCAGCCACCGAGGCCGCCCCCTCAACGATGCCGTACGCGCTCGATTCGTAGCGGGCCTCAACTTCGTCGGCGTTGAGCCACTCGATGCCCGCATGCGCCGCGGCACCGCGCACCTCGCGGACCACGACGACCCAAAGCCCCCCGCCCTCTTTGTCGGTGGGGCGAACGGTCAGGCTCAGGCGCGCACCCGCACGCCCCATAACCAGACGCGCGCCGTCTCCTATACGGTCGAGGCGCTCAGCTACAAAAGCCGCCACATCCCGCTCAAGCGCCGCGTCATTCATGGTCGAGATCGCGACGTCCCCACGCGCATCGATTGCCAATGCCGAGGCCCCGGCAGCAGCCAGGGCCTCGGTCAAGATGTTCAGCTTGGCATCGCTATCCATGATTTGCCCCTGTCCGCGGCGACATGCAGCCGCCGACGGTCGCACGACCGAGTGTTTCAAAATTGAACGATATTGCTCACCAAACACTATAGGGCAGAAAGCGCCGTCCTGCGAGTATAGGTGTTGCCCCGCATCGCCATCCTGGCGGGGCGATAAGAGCTCTTCGGGACTTATAAACCTGCGGACAAGCCATACCCGCAAGAGCTCCTATCGCTCCACCGTGAGGATGCGCTCACCAGCAACCAGCACGCAAACAAGCTACTTCTCTACCAGATTCCCAGTACGTGTTGCATTCCCAAACTCATGCACGCAATGCCAATCCAGCAGCAAAAGCCCAATGCGATGGGCTTGCCGCCCTTTTTGACCAGCTCGACGATATCGGTATTAAAGCCAATAGCCGCCATGGCCATCACAATAAAGAATTTCGACAGCTCCTTGATGGGCGCCGTAAAGGACGCGGGAAGCTGAAGCACCGTGGTGATCACGCTCGCCAGCACAAAGAACAGCACGAACATGGGAAACGCGCGTTTAAGCGAGAACGTGCTTTTGGCGTCACCGCCGGCCTTGCGCGCCAGATGCATCTGCCAGCATGCGAGAACCAACGTGATGGGAATAATGGCCAGCGTCCTGGTGAGCTTGACCACCGTGGCGCTCTCGAGCACATTGGCGCCGGGATGCATGCTGTCCCAAGCGCTCGCCGCAGCCGTTACGGACGAGGTGTCGTTGATGGCGGTACCGGCAAACAGGCCAAAGCCCTCGTTGGTCAGCCCGAGCATGCCGCCGAGCGTCGGAAACACGAGCGCCGCGATAACGTTAAACAGGAAGATGACCGAAATGGCCTGGGCAATCTCGCGATCGTCGGCATCGATGACGGGTGCGGTCGCAGCGATGGCCGAACCGCCGCAAATCGACGAACCCACACCCACAAGCGTCGCGATCTTACCCGGCACGTTCATAACGCGGCAGAGCACAAAGGCGATGACAAGCGAGGTCGAGATCGTCGCCACGATAATCGGCAGCGACTGGGCGCCCTTGGACAGAATCTGGGAGAGGTTCATGCCAAAGCCAAGCAGGATAACCGCGTACTGCAAGACTTTTTTGGACGTATAGGTGACGCCAGCGGCGAGCTGTTCGCGACGATTCTTGGGAAAGACGAGCGCCAGGACCATGCCAAAGAGGATGGCAAATACCGGACCGCCGACCACCTCAATTTGTTTGCCGAGCAACGTCGCGGGAATGGCGATGATCAGGCAGAACAAGACGCCTTTCCAGCGCTCGCATACGATGTTTGCCAGTTGCATATGGGATTCCTTCTTTCTATTTCACGTTTGCGACGGCTTATGATACGGCAACATTGAGCGCAGCCTTGCGCAAACACAGGCTAAGGTGCCGCAATAGTTCTCAGGCAAGAGCCGAATTACCCACCGCGGAGAGCTGATTCGCGGCATAATTAACAACTGACATATGAGTTTGATAGAACGGTTGCGAGGCGCTATGGAAGAATCGATGCACGTCGGCGAGCAGGAAACGAGCCTACAGGACCAGTCCTACCACACCATTCGACGCAAAATCGTCTACCTGGACTACAAGCCGGGCGAAAAGCTGGGCGTCAAGCAGCTTTGCGATGACC
>CAUDDU010000041.1 GCA_958448375.1 uncultured Collinsella sp. | reverse complement strand
GTTTTTGCGGCTTGGGTGCAGGCCGCGCTGGTACCGTGGTTGGTTGCTATTCGCAGATATGGCTCATGCCCTGGTTGAGCATGGTGTAGACATGGTCGTCGGCGAGCGAGTAGAGAATGTTGCGGCCGTCGCGTCGGAATTTGACCAGGTGAGACTGCTTGAGCGTGCGCAGCTGGTGCGATACTGCCGACTGCGAGGTTTCGGTCGCTTCGGCGATGTCTGCCACGCAGAGCTCGCGGCCCATGAGGGCGTAGAGGATCTTGATACGCGTGGTGTCGCTGAAGACCTTGAACAGGTCGGCGAGGTCGTAGAGAAGCTCCTCGTCGGGAAGGTCCTCGGGCGAGCAGGTGGTGGGGATCACTGGCTCGGTGGCCTCGGTGTCGGGTTTCGTTTCATCAACGCGGATGCTCATTGCAATATCCTTTCATATGAACATGCGCTCATATAACTTGCTTCCGATTATATGAGTGTATGTTCATATGTCAATGACGTTCAGGTAATTCGTTGCACAAAATGATGGGGAATAGTGGACGAGATCCCGGAGTGAGCGGTTTTGATAGCCGATGCCGGGGTGGGTGCCCCTGAGCCGTGCAAAAATTGGAGTATTCTGCAACGATAGGGGGTCCGTTAATTTATTGCAGGCCATATAATGCAGTTCAAGAGTTATCTTAGGGTGTTAATCCGATGAGTTCTTCCTCAAATGTTGCCTAACGCTCTCACACAAGAGTGATTTCGCTTCACATTTGGATCCACTCGAGGGTGATAGACACCCGGCTCTGCTGAATACTCGCAATTTTGCACGTCGCTAAGGTGCCCACCTTGTTAGCCGGTCTAGCTTCCGGCCCCGAAGATCCTGCCCTCGGGCGCGAGGCTGCTTGTTTGGGCAAATGATGGGCTGTCGGATTCGACTGTCTGCATGTCATCGATTGCCGGAACTTCATTAATTGTCGGGTCATCCAGCGTGATGCCTTCGAGCGTTGCTTTTTCGAGGTCGATTCGTTGATGCTCTTCGGAATCTTGGCGAAGCTGCTTCTGAATTCGCCTTTTCTCTTCAATAAACCTTCTGAGCACAAACTGCCTCAGGTCCTCTTGCATGATTTGAAAGTCTTTTGGCAGACGCGAGGGGCGTACGCCCTCTTTCCGTTGGATCGCCTCCATGACCCTAACGAAAGCGCTGGCATGCATAAAGGAATAACGACTGACGGTGATGATTCCGTATCCCATGGACGCAAGCGCATTCTTGCGCTCCTCATCGATGGCGCGGTCTTCTTCCGCGTCATGATAAAAACCGTTGTATTCAACGTCTGTGCGAGATTTCTTTAGATACGCATCCATAAAGAACTTCTTGCGTCTCGTGAGATTCTTTGCGGTAGCGGTGACCTGCACCTCGTAATCGGTCTCAATTCCCTTAATACCAAGCCCTCCTTCGCTTTTGGGCAGCGTTAGCATCATGACAAATGCCGTTTCCATGGGAGACCGGCATCCGTCGCGTACACATTGGATCGCCTTTCGGGCAAGGGCCAAACCGTCGCATCTGGTAATGGAATTAAAGAACTGCTTTAACCTCTCGGTCGAGGTGAGCGCGAAACGCTCGGTATAGGAGGTGGAAGAGTCGGTTCCAAGGGAATAAGCGCCGCATAGTTCAAAGTAGTACTCCACCAGTTCACGAAAAGAAAGATAGGTGGCGGCCTGAAGTGCGCAAAGCTCAACGCCAACAACGAAGATGCCATCTTTGAGCTCTATAAAGCGTGAGTTCGAGAATCGTTTTGAAGACACGTGGCATTGACAGTTCATTGCATAGCGCGCATTCCTGCGATGAAACACCATCACCTCGAGGCAATCATTTGCATCGAGGGAAACATCATGTTTGGTGAGCCATTCTGCGGCTGCGTCAAGGAGCGTTACGGTGGGACATGATTCGTAAATCGCGGTAGGGTTACAGGACTCGATGCCTTTCGCAGACACCGAATGCGCGGCCTGGTAGACCGCTTTTGCAGTGGTATGTGACAATACGATACTCATGGTATATATCGTGTCAGCTAATGCCGTGTTGACGGCGCTGAGTGGAAAAGCCGTTTTAGAGGTCTAACCAAATGCTGTCCAAAAGCTTGACGCAATTATGAGTTGGTATGCCCTAAATAAACGTTTTCGCAGCTCGGCTATAGCATAGAAATACTCAATTGCTGCACATTTGATAGTGATGCATCACCATCCGACAACGAATTACGTGTCGGGAATTGGCCGAAATCGTTCGCAATGAGTGTTCAGAATTTGTGATGGCAGGTTTATTTGTGGAACGTAGGGCGGCCCCGCTGCGGGGTTTCCCGCTGCGAGGCCGCCCGTGATCTACGCCGGAGTTTGTCGTAGACGTTTCTACTTGTCAAACAGGTTCTTGAGGTTGAACTCGGCTTGGACGGTGCGGAGCATGAGGTCGGTGTCGTCGAGGCCCAGGTGCTGCTCGTTGGCGTCGGCGGCGAGGGTGCCACGGCGGCGCGCCCAGTTCTCGAGCGCGGCGGGCGCGGACTCGCGGGGGAGCGAGCGCACGTCGGCGTCCAAGCTGCGGCAGATCTGGCGCGAATCGATGACGATGATCTTGCCGGCGCGGCGTGCCTCGGCGTAGCCGTCCAGGTGGATCTTGAACCAGCTGTCCTCAAAGGCGGCGTTGTGTGCCATGTACGGGTACTTCTTCATAAGCTTGAGCAGCTGCTTTTGCAGCTCTTTGTTCTCGCGGAAGGGCGTTTTGCCGTCGATGTCGTCCCAGGTGATGTGGTGGATATTCGACAGCGGCACATCCTCGCCGCGGTAGATATCGGGCAGGCCGCAGTAGTGTGCCTCGGCGTCGTGCGGGACGGCGTCGCTGGTGAGCTCCATGATCTCCCAGCCCACGTTGATGATGTAGCCGCGCTCGGGTGCACGGCCGGTGGTCTCGATGTCGATGCCGAGCACTGTGCCTTGGATAGGCTTGCGGGCGTACGCCACGCCGAGCGCGTCGCGGTCGCCGCGGATCTCGCGCATGACGGACGCGGCGGTGCGCTTTTGCATCTTGCCGATGGCGGCGCAGGTGTCGGCGTCGGACAGACCGCGCGAAAGCGTCGCGGGCGTCACGTTGCGCAGGCGCGCCTCGCCAATCTGGTCGCACAGGTCGCGGTTGCGGTCAGCCAGGTCGCGCACGGTGGCAAAGTCGAAGCTGGGGTCGCCCTCGGCGGTAAAGTACTCGGTTTCGAGCACCTTAAGGGCCTCTTCGCCCTTCTGGCGCTCGGACTCCATGGCGCCATGATCGCCATAGATAAACATGGGAATAAACGGCTGGCGCTCGTATTCGAGTGCTTGTGAAACGTTCATATAACTGCTCCTTGGATGGGCCGCGTCGTGCGGCTTTGAGTCATTAAGATGTGGCGAGATGATAGTTTACCATGGGCAACTATTGGCATCGCGCCTAGGATAACTACAATACCCTAGTTGACCGCTAGGACTTTTACAATGCTGCCGAAAGACACGAAAGGTTCCATCCGTCATGGGTTTGTTGATTGATATTCTGCTCGACGCCGGCAAGGACACGCTCTCGCTGGTGCCGTTTTTGTTGGTGACGTATCTGGCCCTCGAGACGCTCGAACATGTTGCGGGCAACCGCGTTAACGGCGCCATCAAGCGTGCCGGAGCCGCGGGCCCCGTGGTTGGCTCGTTGCTGGGCATGGTGCCGCAGTGCGGCTTTTCGGCAATGGCGGCCACGCTGTATGCCGGTCGTGTCGTGACCTTGGGTACGTTGGTGGCGGTGTTCCTTTCGACCTCCGATGAGATGCTGCCGCTGTTGCTCGCCGAGCAGGTGCCCGTGCAGACCATGGCGATGCTTTTGGCTTCGAAGGCACTGATCGCGCTGGTCACGGGCTTTATCGTGGACGCCGCCATTCGCGGCCTGCGTCGTAACGCTCGCGCGCATGCGGCGATTCGCCGCACCGTGCTGGGAACCGCGGCCAACCCGGCCCACGTGAACTGCGCGCACGACGACCACACTGGCGGTGACATCATCGACGAGGTGGCCGAGGCGGGCGTGAGCGCCGACCACATCCACGAGCTGTGCGAGCGCGACCATTGCGGTTGTGATGAAGACGAGGACGAGCACGACCACGGACATGGCCACGATCACGGTCATGAGGGCGAGCATGAACACCATGATGGCCACGGTCACTCCCACTCCCACGAAGGGACGCCTGTCCTGTCGATCATACGCAGCGCGATTTCGCACACCGTGCAGGTCTCGGTATTCATTTTTCTGGTGACGCTGATTCTGGTCGCCGTGCTCGAGTCGTTCGGCGAGTCCGCAATCGAGCAGTTCCTGCGCGGCAACGAGACGCTTGCGGTCCTGGGCTCGGCACTCGTCGGCCTGATTCCCAACTGCTCGGCCAGCGTCGTCATCACGCAACTGTACCTGGAAGGCGCGCTGCAGCTGGCCCCGATGCTCGCCGGCACGCTCATCTCTGCCGGTGTGGGCTACCTGGTGCTGTTCCGCACCAACCGCAGCGCCCGCGAAAACGTCCTGTTCCTGATCATGATGTACGTCATCGGTGCGGGCTGGGGTCTTATCCTTTCTGCCTTTGGCCTCTAAGTAGATGCTTGGGGCATGCCGTAAAAACTGGGGCATGCCGTAAAATCTACCGCCATGACCTGGGCGTTGGATGCGTGTCAATCGCCAAAGCAAAAAAGCAGATTTCCGGACATGTCCCAAAAATCTACCTTGGTTAGCGCAGCAGCTCGGTGAGGTTGCGCTTAAAGCGAGCGCGGTCTTCGCTGGTAAATGCCGCCGGTCCGCGAGTGCGTCCGCCGGCGCGGCGCACCTTCTTTTCCTCGTGGCGAATAAACAGTTGCATGTCGATGGCCGCCTTGTCGTAGACGCGCCCGCGCACACCGATTGCGGCGGCATCGCGGCCGAGCACCATGCTCGCCAAGCCAATGTCCTGCGTCACGACTACGTCGCCCGCCTGCAGGCGTTCGACAATGGCAAAGTCGGCGCTGTCGGCGCCCACGCTCACATCGAGCGTCGTGACCCAAAAGCCGCGTCGCGCGTGCTCGGCATCGCGCGGGTCGTCGCGGCGAATGTGCCGTTCCAAGTTTTGCGTGCTGTTGCCGGCGATAACAACGGCGACGCCCGCCCGCCGCGCGCAGTCAATCGACTCGCGCGTGACCGGGCAGGCGTCGGCATCAATAAAGAGCGTTCGCGGCATCTAGTGCACCAGTTTGCCAAATTGAATAGCGCGAACAATCAGCGTTACGCCAAACACCAGCAGCGCGGCGCCGCTAAAGATGACGAGCATCTTGGCCGACCACAGCGGATAAATAAACACGAACATGCCGGCGATGATGGAGAGTGCGCCGCTCAGGATGGCGAGGGCACGGTTGGACGAAAGCTCGGACTCCAGAATGGACATGACACCTTCGACAATCCAGCCAAAGCCGGCCACGATAACCACCATCGTGGTGAGCGTCGCGGTCGAGAAGGCCTGGTTGCGCAGGATTATGACGCCGCCCAGAATAATGAGTAGGTTGGAGATGATGCTCGTCACGCGCCAGCCGGTGGGCAGCAGCGGCTCAAAAATGGCAGTGAACAGCCTGATGGCAGCAGTGATTACAAAGTAAAAACCCAGGACGGTCGTCAAAAAGACGAGGGACTTGGCGGGTGCAAAAAGCAGCGCGATACCAGCAATGAGTGCTAAGACGCCCGTGATGGCGTAGATCCAGCGTACGGCCTTGACGGCTTTGCCCGCCATGCTTTTCTCGTCAAATCCAAACTGGCTCGATTTTTGGTCATCGTTCTTAAAGATGCCCATAATGTCTCCTTTCCGTGCGGCGTAAGCCTTGATCGTTACAACCAGTATCGCTTAAAGGCGCTGGCGTATGGGTCGGGGAGGGCGAAACGTAACCCAAAGGTCCCGAATTGTTTCCGTTGTTCCCCACGTCGCGATTTTCTATTCAACAGGTGTAGAACATTGCAGCCCTGTTCGTTATTGCCTACGTTTTAGGTTAGATTCTCCTAAGGACAATTGGCTTGTATTGGGGGTCCCTATGAACGAAGCAGTTCCCGCGGCGCCGGTAAGCGCCGAGTCGATGGCAAAGCAGGGTTGCGAAAAGCTCGGCTTGAACGCGTTTGATGCGTTGGTTCGCCGCGCCCGTACGTGCCGTCGCTTTGACGAGTCCATGCGCGTGCCGCGTGAGCTTTTGCTTGAGCTGGCGGAGCTGGCGCACCTGACTCCCTGTGGTGCCAATGCTCAGCGTCTTCGTTTTCATGTGGTGAGCGGTGCCGAGGATTGCGCGCGCGTATTTGATGAGCTCGCGTGGGCCGGTGCGCTTAAGGATTGGCCGGGTCCTGCCGAGGGCGAGCGCCCGACCGGCTACATCGCGATTTTGGCCGAGCGCGCCGTTCCGGGTAAGCCCGCCGCTCCCATTACCGAGGCCGACACGGGCATTGCCGCGCAGACGATGATGCTCGCCGCCCGCAGCGCCACGCCCGAGGTGGCAGCCTGCATGTTCAAGGCCTTTACGCCCCACGCGATCGATGCCATGGGGCTCGATAACGACAAGTATGAGCTCAAGCTGATCATGGCGTTTGGCGTTCCGGCCGAGACGCAGGTGATCGATGCGATCGATTCCAACCCCGACGGCTCAATTAATTACTGGCGCGACGAGGCACAGGTGCACCACGTACCCAAGCGCCCGCTTGCTGACGTACTGGTGTAGCTGAGCGTCGCCGCGGTGTGATCCGGCGGTGAACCACCACAAAGGCTCCTGTCCCCTTTGTGGTGGTACGAGGGGAGGGTGTGTGGCAGATCTGTATTTGGTACGACATGGGCAGACTGAGCTCAATGTGCAGAGCATTTTGCAGGGCTGGCACGATTCGCCGCTTACGGCGCGCGGGCGCGAGCAGGCGTTTGCGGCGCGTACGGCGTTTGCGGCGCGTGGCGTGGCCTTTGATCATGTGTATTCCTCGCCGTTGGGCCGGGCGCGGCGTACGGCTGAGCTAATTGCTGGTGAGGGCCGCTCGATAGAGCTGGTCGATGACCTGCGTGAGTGGCATTTTGGCTCGCTGGAGGGCACAGCAAATCGCGAGATGCCGCCGCAGCCCTGGGGCGATTATCCGGTGGCCTTTGGTGGCGAGTCTGAAGTGCAGCTCCAGTCGCGCATGGTCGCGGCGCTGTCCCGCATCATGGCCAGGCCGCAGCACGACTGCGTGCTGGCGGTTTCCCACGGCTCAGCCTGCCAAGAGTTTCTTGAGTATGTGACTGGCGGGGGAGAGCTACCCGACAACGGTGCCGTGCTTCATTTTGGCTATTGCGACGGGGCGTTTTCGCTCTTGGGTTGGTAACGAACGAAAGGACCCCTATGAATAAAGATCTGTATCTGGTC
>CAUDDU010000040.1 GCA_958448375.1 uncultured Collinsella sp. | reverse complement strand
CCTCGAGAATCTTGGCAGCAGCCTCGTCCACGTCGTCGCCCGTGTAGGCGACCAGGCCGGCGGCAACGCCCAGCAGGCCCAGCGGCAGCTCGACCTTGGGCTCGGGAAGCTCGACGCCAAACGTATCGAGCAACTCGGCCAGCGTGTCGGCGGCGGCAAGCGCGGCGGCCTTGTCGGCAGCGTCGCCCGCCTGCTCCAGGTACTGGTTGCATTCAGTGACAAAGCCAAAGACGGCACCCATGGCACCGGCGGTGTTAAAGTCGTCGTCCATGCACTCCTTAAAGGCGGCGCGGGTCTCGGCGGCCTTGGCGGCAAACGCCTCGGATGCTGCCTCATCGGCATCGGCCGTCGCATGGTTCGCGGCCCAGCGCAGGTTCTCGACCGTACCGGCGATACGCGTGAGCGAGTTCTCGGCACCCTCCAGGCGCTCCCAAGAAAAGTCGAGCGGCGAGCGATAGCTCGTCTGCAGCATCAGCAGGCGCAGGGCCGCGGCAGAGTGCTGCTCGAGCACCTCGGCCAGCGTAAAGAAGTTTCCGAGCGACTTGGACATCTTCTCGCCGTCTACCAGCAGCATGCCCGTGTGCATCCAGGTGTTGGAGAAGCCCTGGTGCCAGGCGCAGGTGGCCTGAGCGCACTCGTTCTCGTGATGCGGGAAGGCAAGGTCGGAGCCGCCGCCGTGGATGTCGATCGGAGTGCCCAGGTAGCGATGCACCATGGCGGCGCACTCGGTGTGCCAACCGGGACGGCCCTCGCCCCAGGGGCTCGGCCAGCTGGGCTCGCCGGGCTTGGCGGCCTTCCACAGGGCAAAGTCGAGCGGGTCGTTCTTGTCCTCGTTCTCCTCGATGCGCGCGCCAACCATAAGGTCGTCGATGTTGCGGCCCGAGACCTGACCATAGTTGGGATCGCTGCGCACGGCAAAGTACACGTCGCCGTTATCGGCGGCATAGGCATGGCCCTGCTCGATAAGCGTCTTGATCATGGCGATCATGGGGCCGATCTCTTTGGTGGCACGAGGACGCACATCCGGATCGAGCACGTTGGCGGCGCGCATGACGCCGATGAACTTGTCGGAGAACTCCGTTGCGACCTCGGCGGCAGTGCGGCCCTGCTCGTTGGCGCGCTTGATGATCTTGTCATCGACATCGGTGAGGTTCTGGGCGAATGTGACCTCGTAGCCGCTCGCGATGAGCCAGCGGCGGATCACGTCAAAGCTGATGAACGTGCGGGCATTGCCGATGTGGATGTTGTCGTAGACCGTGGGGCCGCACACGTACATGCGGACCTTGCCGGACTCGATGGGCTGGAATTCTTCCTTTTTATGGGTAGCGCTGTTGTAGATACGCATTCGTTACTCCTTAACGGTTTTCTGTAGCAGGCAGACGGCCCAGGCGCCGATTCCCTCGCCCTGGCCTTCCCAACCGAGCTTTTCGGTCGTAGTGGCGGCGACGCCCACGTTTTCGACGTCAACGCCCAGGGCATGGGCAAGGTTGGCGCGCATGGCATCGCGGTGCGGGGTGATCTTGGGTTGCTGACAGGCAATGGTGCAATCGGCATCGACAAACTCGAAGCCCAGCTCGCGCGCATAGTCCATTACGCGGGCGAGCAGCACCATCGAATCGGCACCCTCATAGGCGGGGTCGGTATCGGGGAATAGCTTGCCGATGTCTCCCCCGCGACAGGCGCCCAGAATGGCGTCGGCCAAGGCGTGCGCGAGCACATCGGCATCC
Organism: uncultured Collinsella sp.; assembly: GCA_958448375.1. Lineage (GTDB taxonomy): Bacteria > Actinomycetota > Coriobacteriia > Coriobacteriales > Coriobacteriaceae > Collinsella. The sequence goes on along the minus strand of CAUDDU010000040.1, from coordinate 5,778 downwards.
GAGTGGCCCAGCAGGCCGCGCTCGTAGGGAATGTCGACACCGCCGATGATACATCGACGCCCCTCCACCAGACGGTGAACGTCGTAGCCATGGCCAATGCGCAGGTTACTGAACATGGGGAAGGTCCTCTCCCTCGGCCATGCGGCCAAGCAGGATCGCGGTTACGGGACGCAAGTCCTCGGGCACCGTCACCTTAAGGTTATCGCGCGGGCTCTGGACGCAGCGGACGCGCCCACCCATGCGCTCGACCAGCGACGAATCATCGGTGCCGGTAAAGCCCTCGGCAATGGCTGCAGCGTGGGCGCGCTTCATAGCATCGACGCTAAAGATCTGCGGCGTCTGCGCGGCCCAATAGAGCTCACGCGGCGGCGTCTCGACGATATTGTCGCCATCGACGATCTTGAGCGTGTCGATCGCGGGCTGGCCGCACACGACACCGTCGAGAGCACGGTCGCTCACGAGCACGTCGATAGCGTGGTCGATGGCCTCGGTCGCAATGAGCGGACGAGCGCCATCGTGAATGGCGACGTATTCAAAGCCCGCCGGAACCGCATGCACGCCGGCACGGGTGGAATCCTGACGGGTATCGCCGGCATCGGCAAAGCTGATGGGCGTGTCATAGTCAAACGGGTCGATGGCCAGGCGGCGCATCTCGGCACGGCGCTCGGCAGGACACACCACTACAATGTGGCCGACCTTGTCGCTACGATCGAACGCGCGGATGGACCAGCTCATAAGCGGACGGCCCGCCACGTTAACGAGCTGCTTGCCGCCGGGGTTACCAAAGCGCTGGCCGCTGCCACCGGCAACGACCACGGCGCATACGGGCGCCATTATGCGTTCCCCTGTTTGGTGCCCTTCATGCGGTACAGCGAGTCCGCAAGAATGGCAGGGTTGTTGACGCCAAAGTCGCCCAGGCGCTCCGGATCCTCGCTGATGTCATCCATGAGCTCCTGCAGCGAGCCGTACTCGTCGACGATCTTCTCGGCCACGCCGTCGCGCACGACGGACACGCGCGAAAGCGTGCGCAGGCCCAGCGGTGTCATGACGGAGTCCTCGTCCAGGTCGTCATAGCCCAGAACTGCCGCCACGTGCTGCGGGTCAGACAGGTCCTTAGGCGTCATGCGACTCAGCTCGGCGCGAATCTTCTCGGCGTTGGCCTCAGAGGAATCGCTTGCGTAGTCGCGGATCATCAAGTCGTATTCGGTATCCATGCTGGAGCCCGCGAGCTGCTCAAGCTGCATCTGCACGAGCTTGCCCTGGTTACCCAGCTTGACGATGCAATCCTTAAGCTCGGTCTTTGCCTGTTGCATGATCTCGAAACTCGAGAAAATGCCGGTGATGTCGGCGAGCGTGACGTAGTCGTCGAGCTCGAGGGCCGTCAGGCGCAGCAAGGAGCGGTCGAGCGACTGACGGGTGGTCTGGAGCGTGGCGACGAGCTGGTTGACCGAGCTCATGATGGTGGTGACGGGCTGGATCTCGTAGCTCTTGCCGTGAACGTACACGTTAACGACGGCGCGACGGGCCGAGACCGAGATCACGATGGCATCGGTGAGCACCGACATGCGAGCGGCAGTACGGTGACGCATGCCCGTCTCACTCGTGGCAAGCGAGGGATCGGGATTGAGGTGGAAGTTGGCGCGCAGGATCTGGGTGAGGTCGCCATCGATAACGATGGCGCCGTCCATCTTGGAAAGCTCGAACAGGCGGTTCGAGGTAAACGAAATGTTGAGCGGGAAGCCGTCGTTACCGGCAGCGAGCACGTTTTCGGTGTCGCCGACGCAGATAAGGGCGCCCAGGTGACCGGCGATGATCATGTCGAGGGCGGTGCGGATCGGCTGACCAGGTGCCGTCAGGCGGATGGCCTGTTCCATACGCTTTTGCAGCTCGTTCTTATCCAAGGCATCGCTCCCATCGTATACGCTCCATAAACGTCAATAAGTTTCTCACGGTTTGCCCCTGTGACGCCCGCAAAATCCGATGCTTACAGAATGAGCGAACACAGCTGAGAGCCCAATCCAAATGAGCTGCTTATGTGGTAGCATCGGGATTCGCATAAATGAGGGAGTAGTCGCGTGATCGGGTTCGCCTCCGGTGGCGCGGCAAGTCAACACACTGGCCGATGCGGCCTGGCTTGCCTTAATGAACGAGACTCGTGGCTGTGCGCGCAACGCGTACGCCACGGGTCTTTTTTGTTACTCCCCCAAGAGGTACACGCGGGCCCGCCCGCAGAGAGGGAGCCAGACTATGGGACTCGCAGAGCTCGTGTTGCTCGCCGTTGGCCTTTCGATGGACGCCTTTGCCGTTTCCATCTGCAAGGGCCTTGGCATGAAGAAGATCAACCTTAAAGTCGCCGTGGTGCTCGGCCTGTTCTTTGGCGGCTTTCAGGCCGGCATGCCCGTAATCGGATGGGCGCTCGGCAGTCAATTCATGGGCTTCATCGGACCCATCGACCATTGGATCGCCTTTATCCTTTTGGCCTTCATCGGCGGCAAAATGCTGTGGGAAGCCTTTACCGAAGACGAGGATGGAGGCGACGGCAAGGATGCCGAAAAGATTGACCTAGGCGAGTACCTGATCCTCGCCATCGCCACCTCAATCGACGCCCTGGCCGTGGGCATCTCGTTCGCCGCGCTTTCGGTCGACATCGTTCCCGCTGTATCGCTTATCGGCGTCACAACGTTCATCTTCTCCGTTGCCGGCGTAGCGATCGGCCACACCTTTGGCGCGCGCTACGAAAAACCCGCCACCATCGTGGGCGGCGTCGTGCTCATCCTCATCGGGCTTAAGATCTTGCTTGAGCATCTGGGGATCCTCGCGATATAAAAAACGCCTCTCATAAGCCAACGTCAATGTAGGAGTCTCATGCAGAGTTTTGCATAATGCCTATTCGTGCAGACTTTTGCATGTCATACTAATATGCAAAAGTCTGCACGTTAGGAGATAGCCGTGGATACCCTTCCCATCACCACACCGCGCCAAGCTGGCATCTACGTGCGCCAGGCACGCGAGACTCAGGGTCTCACCCGTGCCGCCCTCGCCAAAAAGGCCGGTGTTTCGGAGCGCCTGCTCGCATCGCTCGAGCTGGGAGATGCCACGGGCATTCGGCTCGACAAGCTGTTGACCGTCTTTAACGCACTCGGCATAGGTCTCTTTGCGCAAAGCGATAACGACTCCATCGCATCACCCTCCGAACATCCGATGACGATAGCGGACCTCCCTATCGCGAACTCGAATGCCCTGCCAAAGCCAAGCGTAGGCAGACGACCCGCTCGACAAGGAACGCCAGCTTTCTATGGTGCCTTGCTGGCCCAAATCGCAGCCGAGCAAGGCCTTTCCGGCACTTCAGACCTCTCCTTTGGCTGTAAGGTTGTGAAATAAATGGCAGAAATGGAGCTTGCGACCCTCATTTGTGGCGAAATCGCCGGCACTCTCCGCCAAGACGAGCATGGACTCTGCAGCTTTGCATACGCCCCAACCTATCGCGGAGCACCGTTATCGCTAACAATGCCGCTTTCCAATCGCACGTATGGCCATAGCATCGTCCGCCCGTTCCTATTTGGCCTTTTGCCCGACAGTCAAGAGCAGCGTCGCGCTATTGCCACCGAGCATGATGTTGCATCCAACAACCCCGTCGCCCTCTTGTGCCATATCGGTCTAGACTGCGCGGGGGCCGTTCAGTTTTGTCGAGCCGATCAATTAGACGCCGCCCGCGGCAGGGTCTCGGCATACCGCCCGCTTACCAATTCTCAAATCGCTCACAAGCTCAAAGCAATTCGCGATGACGAAAGAGAGACATGGATGGGCTCCAACGAAAGCTGGTCCCTGGGCGGCAATCAAGGCAAATTTGCACTAGCTTGGCATGATGGCCAATGGTGCGAATGTCTAGGGTCATCCCCCACTACCCATATCTTCAAAAATGGTGTCGTTGGGTTCAAACATCAGGCCTTAAACGAATTCGTCTGCATGAAAACGGCTCGGCGTGTTGGCATTCCAACTGCCAACGTCTCCTATTACACATTTGAAGACGAAGCCGCGCTCGTCGTTGAACGGTACGACAGAATGGTCAATAGCAGCGGAAATATCGAAAGGCTGCATCAGGAGGACTTTTGCCAGGCGCTCGGTGTATTGCCAATCCAGAAATACACCGCCGACGGAGGACCAACTACACGAGACATCCAAGAACGACTGATTAACACAGTCCCCCACCACATGAATCTTGTGCTTTTTACCTATATGTTGTTCTATAACGCCATTATCGGAGCGCCTGACGCACACGCTAAAAACTACTCGCTCATCCTTGGCAAAGGCACAAACGCGGCGCTCGCACCCATGTACGATGTCGCATCGGGGCTGGCATACGAGCGCATGCGCCGCCGGGCGCGCCTTGCCATGAGCGTTGGCGGCGAAAATCGTGTGGGGCGCATCGGTCCAGGCGCTATCCGCCGATACCACGGTATGGGCGACCCCGCGCTGGAGGCGGCACTCACCGATGCCGGGCTATCCGAGAAGTTTTGCTTTGCGACCATGATGGACCTCGCCTACGAGGTGCCCATTTGCATGGAAGAGGTCATGGACGAATACGCCGACCTGCCCGGCATGGCGGACCTGCGCGAGCATATGCTCGGCCCCGTCCGCGAAAACTGCCAGCGCACCCTCGACCTCATCAAGGCAGAAATGGACTAGGTGGCCTTAATTTCGCAATTATCAAACAAAAGAGAGGGGACACCCGTCGCAAAAGACCGGGTGCCCCCTCTCATAATGTCATTTGCAATCCGCTAGCACGTGGCTCGGACTGCTGCTAGCGCAACCTTTACGCAGCGAGGCGCTTGAGGACGTCGATGAGCAGCTCGTAGAAGCGCTCGGCAGAAGCGAGCTCCATGCTCTCGTCCGGGGTATGGACATCGGAGAGCGTCGGGCCCACGGCGATGGCGTCCAGGCCGTGCAGAGCCTCGGCAAACAGGCCGCACTCAAGGCCGGCGTGAATGGACTCGATGCGCAGCTCGGAGCCAAAGAGCTCTCGATAGCTCTCGACAAAGACTTCGCGGACCGGCGAATGCTCGGCATAGCTCCAGCCGGGATACTCGAACTCAAACTTGGCGTCGAAGCCCAGGACATCGGCAAGCGTCTGCAGGCGGTCCTTGAACTCGTTCTGCAGCGAGGTGATCGAGGAGCGCGGGGACAGCATAATCTTGACCTCGTCATCGGAGGTGGCGACCACGCCGATGTTGGAGGAAACCTCGACGGAGCCGTCGGTGGCAACGTTGCGGCGAATCACGCCGTTAGGGGCAAGACGCAGGGCGCGGATGAGGGCAAGCGCGGACTTCTCGTCCATGGCCTCGGCCTCGGCGTCGTCGGCAATCTCGACGGTGCAGGTAAAGCCGGGGTCGAAGACCTCGAGCTCGGCAGTGACGTCGGCGATGATGCCCTTTGCGATCTGGGCCGCGGCCTCGGCGGCAGCGTGATCGGCATAGACCAGAACGGCCTTGCACTCACGGTTGATGGCGTTGTCCTTGGTGCCGCCGTTGAAGCTGACGATGGCGGGCTCGCCGGCGACCATCAGGCGGTCGATGATGCGGGCCATGATGAGGTTTCCGTTGCCGCGCTCCAGGTTGATATCACTGCCGGAGTGGCCGCCCAACAGACCGGAAATGTCGAGCGTGAGGGTGCTACCGGTCTTGTGCTCGCGCACGATGGGGCAGGTGTAGGTAACGACGACGCCGCCGGCGCAGCTGACGGTGGCAACGCCCTCCTCCTCGGAGTCGAGGTTGATCATGG
>CAUDDU010000039.1 GCA_958448375.1 uncultured Collinsella sp. | reverse complement strand
CAGCGCCGGGCTGATAGTGCAGGTCACACTCGGCGCACGCCCCTCAAGCTGCGTGCCCGCGGCGCCGCGGTACAGTTCCAGGATCTCGGGCGTCAACGGAGCGCCGTGCTCAATCGTGTCAACGCCGGCCTCAAGCGCGGCCTTCACACCTTCGGTACTCTCGACATGGGCCATAACCGGAAGACCCATATCGTGTGCCGCCTTGCACGCCGCTGCGGCAACCTCCACGGGCATACGCAGCACTCCCGGCTCGCCCACCTCGGTCGCGTCGAACACGCCGCCCGTTACGAACAGCTTAATGACGTCGGCACCGCGCGCATACAGGTCGCGCACCTGTTCGGCTGCCTCGGCGGGACTGTTGGCCACCTGGGCGAACAAGCCTGCACCATGGCCGCCCGGCACCGTGACGCCCGTTCCCGGCGCCACCAGGCGAGGACCTTGATACTTGCCGGCATCGATAGCATCGCGCACGGCAAGATCGGCAAACAGCGGGTCGCCCGCGCCGCGCACCGTGGTCACGCCACTTGCCAGCTGTTGTTGGGCGCTGCCCTTAAGAATGTGGCGCACGATGGCGCGCCCCACGGGATTATCGAGCTTCTTCATCAGCGCGCCCGCATCGCCCGCCGAAACCGGCTTGCCCGAGCCGCATAGATGCACATGCATATTGATGAGGCCTGGCATGAGATACGCCCCTGCCAGGTCGATGACCTCGGCACCTGCAGGCGCCTGCGCCACGGCACTCGGCCCCATCCACGTGATGAGACCGCGCTCAACGGCCACGGCCATGTCGGGCTGCGGCTCCATATGTTCCAAACCATCCAAGACGGTCGCATTGATAAACAACGTGGGACGATCGGCAGACGCCATATCGAGCTCCTCCCTCACGATTAACTTGAACATTTGTCCATTATCACCTAATGCAGCGACCTAAAGTCGAGCATATCGGTTAACGGAGGGAAGGGGGATGTGGGGGACGGAATACGTTGCAGCCCCACCCCAGCAACATCAGGGGAATGTCTCGATCTGTAACAGGTACAGGGTTATTGGGCCCCTTGATGTTACAGATCGAGACATTCGGTCGACGTTTCACCGGTTTGTCTCGATCTGTAACAATTACGAACTCAAACAACTTCTAAACGTTACAGATCGAGACAAAACCTCTCAGCGCCCATACCACTGGCGTCTCCATTCCTCAGCCAGATCGGCCCGCTGTGGAATTCCCGCTAGTCTCATCTTTTCAGCCAGCTTCCCCGGGTTCTTGAGTTCATCAAACGTAAACCGAAGCACCTTGTGCCCGAGCATCGTCAGATGAGACTCTCGCTGACGTTCTGCCACGAATGGGTCGACCGACTCCCGATCCCCACCATCCCGCAGGGTATACTTTCCCTTCCCGTCGAGCTCGCCGATGACACATGCCCCGTCCTCGAGCCTCCAGAAATAATCAACCCGAAACACCTGGCTCGAATCGAGCGGATCGCGAAACTCCACCCGCAACTCCGGAACCGGAAAGCCGTATGCAATAAAGAACGCTCGGAACCGAGACTCGCCACCGTTTTCGGACAGCCCGTCCGCATACGACGCGATCACCTGCGCTCTGCGATACCCGCGCCTGCCCTCGCAATCGGCGCGGAGGCGCTCGCACAAATCCCCACGTGATACGCCTTTCGTCCGCAGTGCAGAATCGGCAATCGCCAACCCGTAGGAGAACGGCGCACGCAGCAAGCAATCATCCACCGTGCGCCAAAACGACGTCACCCGCACGCCATCGACACGCTCGAGCGCGCCCGCCATCTGCGGACGCAACAACCTGCACCCGTTGCTCAACGTCACCGAACAACCCGTCTTAACAAGATAACGCGGCCCGAGCAGATCATTCGGCACCTCCAAACCCCACAAAAGCGCCGCGTCATAGCCCCAAAACGCCCAATCGGGATGAAATTCCGCAAGCCCTTTGATAGTCCTCAGCGCTCGCTCCGCCGGCGTCAATGCATCCCAATCATGCTGAAAACAGAACAGGTACGGCTCGGGCTCCGCGATATCGTCGGTTCCAACATGGCGCCGCAGCCACATGAGCTCGGTATTGTCATGCGTTGCGAGCAGCGCACCTTGCTTGGCCGTCTCCGTGAGCCTGGCAAGCATCCTATTCCGCGCCAAGGTGTTACGCGTTGCATGCTTCTGTTTGAAAACGGTATTAGACACTTCCATCACCACCACATCGGACAAATGGGCCATCGCCGCTGTTGCTGCCGCCGGCAAACGTCTTGATCTGTAACAATTACGGGCACAAGCAGCCGCCAAACGTTACAGATCGAGACATTCGTGCAGCATTGCACCTCTTTGTCTCAATCTGTAACAGGAAGACCGATTTTTGGCCGCTAGATGTTACAGATTGAGACATTCCCCCCAGCCAGATGCCAAACGTCTCGATCCGTAACAGTAAGACGTTCTCCAGGCCCCCAAACGTTACAGATTTAGACAAACCAGCGGCGCCCAAGCGTTCGTCTCGATCTGTAACAGGTAGACCGGTTTTTTGTCCCCAAACGTTACAAATCGAGACATAAAGGCAGAAGGCAAGGCAGGCGACAACCGCCCATCCCTTACTCCCACTCCTGCTCGTAGATGTTGAGCGACTTTACGTACCGCCCCTGGGCGCCCATGATGTCGCGGACCAGACGCAAGAAGAAACTGATGCACGAGGTGTCAAAGCCATCCTGCAGGTCCTCCGGATGCACCGCACCAGGCCCATCGACCGCCGTGTCACTCAGGCGTGCGATGTCATACAGATAGAGTTGTCCCGCCGTCAGCCAGACATCGTCGACGCAGGCGAGGCGCACCGCAATCGCTCCGTCGCTCCAATGCTCCTTTTGCACGATATGCGGATCGTAGACGTCAAAGCGACGGTCGGTGCGTGTGTCCTTCAGCGCGACCATACCAGTCGCAGGATCCTTGTCCAAAATGCCAAAGCGCGAGAAATACTGCGTGTCGCATACCTGCTCGAGCCGCTTGAGCGAGGCAGGCGAAAGCGATGCCGGCGGCTCATCAACATACAGCTCGAGCAGCGTCTTGCCATGGCGATAGGGGCGCTCGAAGAGCAGCCAATCGGTAAATGCCATGTTGTAGGCCATGATTTCGTTTTGGGAAGGCTCGGTGCAATAGCCGAGCCACGGGTCGACAATGATCTCGAACTGCTCGCGCGCCGGCTCCAAAAACTGAAACTTCCGCAGCATCCAAAAATGGGCCATGTCGGCAATATCGTTGCCAACGGCTTCGGCCAGATGCGCTCGGTCTAAAACGTGGTCAGTCACGGCATCCTCCTCAAACTGATGAACCTCAATTTGAGCTTACGAGGAGGGTGGGCAGCCACTGTCAGCACGGACAAAATAGGCCTCCGGCTGCAAACCAACTGCTGACCAAACACTTGACGGGATGCTTGACCGAAAATGCGCACCGCAATAAAACCGCAGGTAAACATAGACGGCCAACCCGCCCTTTTGAGCCATATGCCCACAGCCACCACAGAAACAACAGGTGACCACAGCTCAAAAAGACGCCGAATGGACACTCGCGCGTCGACAAACGAACAAATCGGTCGCAAACCCGCAAGAAGTGTCCCCGAATGCCGACCCAAAAGGAACGTCCCCAGCATGCCGGCACTTGGGGACGTTCCTTATGTGCCGGCAGTTGGGGACAGCCCTTGACGATTCAATTGTGAACAGCCGCCTTACAGCTCCAGCGCCTCGGCGACTTCGGCAGCGCAGGCCAGGGCGTCGGCCATGGCGCTTACCACGAGCGAACTGCCATTGTGAGCGTCACCGGCAACATACACCGGCACGGCATCCGCGGAGACGCCGTCGACACGTGCCGCAAGATGCGAGCCCTCGGCGGCCATCACAGGCAGCGGACGACCAGCGGTGGCAACAGGCACGCCTACCGCATCGAACACGCCATGCTCAGGACCCGTAAAGCCGCAGGCGATCAGCACCAGCTGCGCCGGCACCTCGTACTCGGAGCCCGCAATGCGTTCAGGCTTGCCGGCCGACCAATCTAGGTCGGCCACGCGCAGGCCCGCGGCAGTGCCCTTCTTATCCAGCAGTACCTCGAGCGTATCCACGCCCCAAGCGCGCATCTCGCCGCCCATGGCAGCGATGGCCTCCTGCTGGCCGTAGTCGGTCTTCTTAACGTTTGGCCACTGCGGCCAGGGGTTGCTCGCCGCGCGCGCATCAGGCGCCGCCGGCAAGAACTCAAACTGGCGCACGCTGCGCGCACCCTGACGTACCGCGGTGCCCACGCAGTCGTTACCGGTATCGCCGCCGCCAATGACCACAACGTCCAGGCCGCGCGCGTTCACCGCGGGCTCGCCGCCATCGAGAACCGAGACGGTCGAAGCCGTCAGGTAGTCCACGGCATACACCACGCCCGGGGCATCAATGTTCGCAGCCGAAAGCCCACGCGGAGCACGGGCGCCGGCAGCCACCACGACGACATCAAAGTCGTCGAGCTTGACAGTAACCTTGGGATCGCTCACGTCGGCACTCAGCTCGAACACAATGCCCAGCTCGCGCATGAGCGCCACGCGACGCTCGACAACGGACTTCTCGAGCTTCATGTTGGGAATGCCGTACATGAGCAGACCGCCCGGGCGGTCGTCGCGCTCAAACACCGTCACGCGGGCGCCACGACGCGCAAGCTCCCATGCTGCCACCAGACCAGCGGGACCGGAACCCACCACGGCAACCGTGGGTGCACCCTCCCCTGCCGGCTCAAAGCGGTGCGGACCGCCGTTGGCCCACTCATGGTCGCTAATCGCGCGCTCGTTGTCATGGATCGTCGTGGGCTGACCATCGACCGAGCCCAGGTTGCATGCGGCCTCGCACAGCGCCGGGCACACGCGACTCGTGAACTCGGGCATGGGCGAGGTGAGTGACAGGCGCTCGGCAGCCTCGTCCCAACGGCCGCGGTACACCAGCTCGTTCCACTCGGGAATCAGGTTGTGCAGCGGACAGCCGCTCGGACGTGCCTTGCCAAAGCTCGCGCCCATTTGACAAAACGCCACACCGCACATCATGCAGCGACTCGCCTGGGCACGGCGCGCGTCGTCGTCGAGCTCCACGTACAGCGGATCGAAATCGCGGCTGCGCTCCTCCACGGGGCGCAGCTCATGGGTCACGCGATCGATATCAAGAAAAGCACCGGGCTTACCCATGGCACTTACGCCTCCTTCTTGGTCGAAGCAACAGAGCTGGCAGCCACGGACGCAGCACCCGCAGCACCGCCCGCAACATCGAAGCGAGCAACATCCGCGTCACTCGCGCGACCGGTCACAATGTCAAACGCCAGCTCCTCGGCCTGCGTATGCGTCTTGCCGACGGCCTCGGCGGCGGCGACAATCGCCAGCACGCGCTCGTACTCGGTCGGAATGACCTTCACAAAGTGCTTGCTCATCGTCTCAAAGCTGTAGAGCAGCTTAATGCCGCGCGGGCTCTGCGTCGCGTCCACGTGCTCCTGTATGAGCTCGCGAATCTGCGCCAGCTCGCCGGCCGTCGGGGCTTTAAGCTCAACGCTCTCGTGGTTCACACGGGCATCGAGCGTGCCGTACTGGTCAAAGACATAGGCCACGCCACCCGTCATACCGGCGGCGAAGTTCTGCCCGACCTCGCCCAGGATGAGCGCCAGACCACCCGTCATGTACTCGCAGCCATGGTTGCCGCAGCCCTCGACCACCACGGTGGCACCGGAGTTGCGTACGCCAAAGCGCTGGCCTGCCAGGCCGTTAATGAAGCCGCGGCCGCTCGTGGCGCCAAAGAACGCAACGTTGCCCACGATGATGTTCTCATCGAACTTGTAGGTCGCATGCGGGTTGGGGCGCACCGACACCTCGCCGCCCGAAAGGCCCTTGCCAAAGTAGTCGTTGGCGTCGCCGCACACGTTGAGCGTAATGCCGCGCGGCAGGAAGGCGCCAAAGCTCTGACCGGCCGAACCGTCGCAATCGATAGTGATGGAGCCGGCGGGCAGGCCCTCGGGATGCGCCTTGGTCACCGCGTTGCCCAAGATGGTGCCCACGCAGCGGTTGACGTTGGCGATATCGGCGCGGAAGCGAATCGGACGCAGGTGCGCACGGGCATCGGCCGTATAGGGCACAAACAACGTGGAGTCGAGCGTCTTGTCGAGCTCGCTGTCCGCAGCCATCTGGGGCAGGAAGTGACGGCCGTCGGCACCCGGGATGTGGGCACCAAACTCACAGGTCGCGCTCGCCAGCACGGGCGACAGATCCAGCAGGTTAGCCTTGCGGTTGCCCGGGACCTCAATCTGGCGCAAGCACTCGGGATGGCCGACCATCTCGTCGACGGTGCGGAAGCCCAGGCTCGCCATGACCTCGCGCAGCTGCTCGGCAACAAAGAGCATAAAGTGCTCGACGTGCTCGGGTTTGCCGCGGAAGCCGCGACGCAGGCGGCAGTTTTGCGTGGCGATGCCGGCCGGGCAGGTATCCTGCTGGCAGTCGCGCTGCATGAGGCAGCCCATGGAGATGAGCGGCATGGTCGCAAAGCCAAATTCCTCGGCGCCCAACAGGCAGGCGACGGCAACATCGGTGCCGTCCATGAGCTTGCCGTCGGCCTCGAGCACTACGCGCGAGCGCAGGCCGTTTTGCAGCAGCGTCTGCTGGGCCTCGGCAAGACCGAGCTCCAGCGGCAGGCCCGCGTGCCAGATAGAGTCGCGCGCAGCGGCACCCGAGCCGCCGTTGTGGCCGCTGATCAAAATCTTGTCGGCAGCGCCCTTGGCAACACCAGTGGCGATGGTGCCGACGCCGGCCTCGCTGACCAGCTTGACCGACACGCGCGCGCCGGGGTTGGCGTTCTTAAGGTCAAAGATCAGCTCTGCCAGGTCCTCGATGGAGTAGATGTCGTGGTGCGGCGGAGGCGAGATCAGGCCGATGCCGGGCGTGGACTGACGGACCTCGGCAATCCAGGGGTAGACCTTCTTGCCGGGCAGGTGGCCGCCCTCGCCGGGCTTGGCGCCCTGGGCCATCTTGATCTGAATCTCGAAGGCGCTGCACAGGTAGCGGCTCGTCACGCCAAATCGCGCACTTGCTACCTGCTTGATCGCGGAGTTCTTGGAGTCACCGTTAGCCAGCGGGGTCTCGCGGCGCGGGTCCTCGCCGCCCTCGCCGGAGTTGGAACGGCCATGCAGGCGGTTCATGGCGATGGCCATGCACTCGTGTGCTTCCTTGCTGATGGAGCCGTACGACATGGCGCCGGTGTTAAAGCGGCGGACGATGTTGAGCGCGGGCTCGACCTCGTCGAGTGCCACCGGAGTGCGGCCGCTGGCATCAAAGTCCAGCAGGTCGCGCAGGCGCACGGCACGGCCGGTGCGGTGCAGGCGGGCGCTGTACTCCTTAAAGGTGTCGTAGCTGTCCTCACGGCAGGCGGTCTGCAGCAAGTAGACAGTCTGCGGATCGATGAGGTGATCCTCGCCGCCGAGCGGGCGCCACTTGGTCAGGCCCAACGTGGGCAGCTGATCGGGAGCCGGGCTCTTAAGGATAGCGAGCGCGGCGTC
>CAUDDU010000038.1 GCA_958448375.1 uncultured Collinsella sp. | reverse complement strand
GCTTTGCCCATAAAAGGGTCCTTTCAATATGCAGGGGGCGGGCAAACCAACGTCTGCCCGCCCCCTGTCGCTAATCAGATAGCTTGGGCAGCAACTGCTTACTCGGAAGCAGCCTTCTCGGTCTTCCAGCCATCGACGAAGGCGTTCTTGACGCCGTCCCACTTGGTGTTGTCGGCAGCATAAGCAATGAGAGCCTGCTTGAGGTTCTTCTTCCACTCCTCGGAGGGGATGTAAACGAAGTCCCAAGCGACGGTCTTCTTGCCGTCCTTAGCCATGGCAACGGCCTGCTGCGAGAAGACGTTGGTGGTCTCCTTGGCGCTCTTGAACGGAGCGGTCAGACCCATCTTGTCGGCGATGATGCTGGTCGGGGTGTCAGCGGTGACGCACCAGTACATGAAGTCCTCGGTGGCCTTCTGAGCATCCTCGGAAGCCTGGGAGCTGACGCACCAGTAGTTCTCGCCGCCGGAGCACAGGCCCTGGTTCTCTTCGCCGTCGACGCCGATGTAGATCGGCAGCATGCCGAGCTGGTCGTCGGTCATACCGGCCTTGGTGAGGTCAGCGTATGCCCAAGAGCCGTTCTGATAGAAGACGGCCTTGCCGGTTGCGAACTCGTTGGTGGCGTCGTCGCCGGTCTTGGAGGCAAGCTGCGAAGGATCGCAGGTGGAGTCGGTGATGTACAGGTCGAAAATCTGCTTGAAGTTGTCGAGATACTCGCCCTTGATCTCGTCGTCCTCCTGGTTGTGCTCCTTCTCGAACTCGTAGTAGAGCGGGAGGTTGGCGAGGTGGGTGGTGTAGCGCCAGCTGGAGGAGTCATCCATGCCGGCAGAAGTGAAGGCACCCTCAACGCCAAGCTCGTCCTTGCGGGCCTGGATGTCGTCAGCACAAGCCTTCAGCTTGTCGAAGGAGTTGATGTCCTCGGCCTTGTAGCCAGCCTTCTCGAGCAGCTGCTTGTTGTAGATGATGCCGTAGCTCTCCTGGACCCAGTCGATACCCAGATCCTTGCCATCGGACTGCAGAGCCAGGGAGTCGTCAATGAGCTCACCGCGGAGCTTGGTATCGGACAGGTCGGCGCAGTAATCCTTCCAGTTCTTAAGACCGGTGGGGCCGTTGACCTGGAACAGGGTCGGAGCGGAGCTCTTGGACATCTCGGACTTGAGCTTCTCTTCGTAGGTGTTGGAGGCGGCGGTCACGATCTTGACCTCGACGCCCTTCTCCTCCTTGTACGCCTTGGCGATCTCCTTCCACTCCTTGTCGACCTCAGGCTTGAATTGGAGGAAGTAGACCTCGGCAGCGTCACCAGAAGCAGAGGAGCCGGAGCCGGCGGAGCCACCGCAGCCCACGAGACCCAGACCAAGAACCGCAGCCGCGGAACCAGCAAAGCCCAGGAACTGCCTTCTGCTCATTTCGTTCTTCATTACAATCCACCCTTTCACACCGTGGCGGCACCCTTTGCCGCCGCCTTCGGAGATTGGCTCGGGGACTTTGCCCCTTTTGCTGATTTGAACGATACGCTATTTGGCTAGTTGTTTGAACAAGTATTACTAGAGCGGTAGAAAAACTTCGGTGAACGGTAATTTCAACTTGATACTTGACAAGTTTTGTATAAACAATTATTTGTTATGGAATGCAGAGAAAACGCCCGGTCAAGCCGATGCATCGTCGGTTTGACCGGGCGTTTTCGCTTTGAGGGCATGAGTCTCGTCAGGCTGCGAGCTAGCCGGCTATCGCTTGGAATTGACGCGGTAATGGAAGATCTCGGGGTGTGTGCGAGTGTGCGTCACCTCAAACAAGATGCCATCCGAGGTGTACGACTGACTCTCCATGACGGCAACGCAGTTGTATTTGCCGAGGTCAAGATAGCTGCAGTCTTCATCGTTGGCGAGCTCGACACTCACCGTACGACGGCTCGCCATCACTTTGACACCGCGCTTGTGCTCCAGATAGCCGTAAATAGAATCTGCCGCGATCTCGGGGGTCAGGCCCTTGGCGATCGACGCCAAAAAATAGCCATGGTCCACTTGGCGCGCGTTGCCGTTGAGGCTTCGGACACGCACTACGCGAATCAGCTCCTCGCCCACCTTAAAGCCCAGGCGACGAGAGAGCTGCTCGGTGCAAATCAAATGTTCAAAGGACTTAACGTCCGTCGATGCAACGGCATTGTTGCGTTTTGCGAACTCGCCAAACGACTCAACCTCTTCGAGTGCGCCCAACATGTCGGTTTCGCCCTTAAGCCAAATAACGCGCACGCCCTTGCCGTGTATGGGCTGCACAAACATCTGGTCGGCCAGCATGCGCAAGGCGCGTCGAACGGTATTGCGCGTGCAGCCAAACTCCGCGGTCAGCTCGGCTTCGGTTGGCAGCATCTCCTGAAACGCATAAGTCCCGTTAATGATGCGCGAACGGATCTCGCGGTAGATTCCTTCGTAAATCGCTTTTGGCATGACTTCACCTCTAATGAATATGTATGGCTAGGCACGATAGCATTTCTTGAAGTTGTTTAAACCGATTATCGGCAAAGCGACAGGATTTAACCGTTGACGGTTTCTGTCGCGCCCAAACCGGTTTCGCTCAAAACTGCCGGTACGACAATCGTCTGGTCCTCTACAATGAATCCATTGTTTAAACGTTTCACCACGCGCAACGCGCCTCGATATTCGGGAGGCAGAACATGCTGCAAAAAATCCAACGCTTTGGCGGGGCAATGTTCGCGCCCGCCATGTTGTTTTCCATATCGGGCCTTATGGTCGGCGTCTCCGCCCTCGCAACGTCTGCGGATATCGTCGGCGACCTCGCCGTATACGGAACCCCTTGGTACGTTTTTTGGACTATCATCCAGCGTGGTTCGTGGACGGTCTTTAAACGACTTCCGCTCCTTTTTGCCGTAGCGCTGCCCATCGGCCTTGCCCAAAAGCAACCGGCACGTTGTTGCCTCGAGGCGCTCGTGGCCTATTTTGCCTATTGCTTCTTTTTGAGCGAGATCATCAAGCTGAGCGGAGACAACCTTGGACTTAAGTACCCATCGTCTTTGACCTCCGCTAGCGGCATCACCATCATCGACGGCATCAAGACCCTCGACACCGGCATTATCGGCCCGCTGGCGGTGTCGGCAACCGTCGTCGCCATCCATGACCGCTTCTACGATGCCAAGGTTCCCGATTGGCTCGGCACCTTCTCGGGTTCCTCGCTGGTCTACCTCATCAGCTTTTTTGCCGTGTTTGCCCTTGCCGCTATCTCGGCCGCCATCGTGCCCTCCGTATACGCTGTGACCGAAACACTGCGCCACGCACTTGCGGGCGTCGGCCCCTTTGGCGTGGGCATCTTTGTGCTTTTGGAGCGAGCGCTCGAGCCCATGGGGCTGCACCACCTGCTCTACATGCCGATCTACTACGACAACCTGGTCATTAACGACGGCATCTACGCCACGTGGAGCAACTTGCTCCCCATCCTCTCCCATAGCACGCGCCCCCTTAATGAACTTGCGCCGTGGGCCGGTTTTACCGCCACCGGCTGGGTCAAGCTCTTTGGCCTTCCCGCCATCGCAGCCGCGTTCTACTCCACCGCAAAACCAGAGCGCCGCGCCGGCCTCAGGGCCATCCTTGTTCCCGCCATCATCGCCTCGGTGGTTTGCGGCGTTACCGAGCCACTCGAGTTTCTCTTTATGTTCACCCACCCCGGGCTCTTTTTTCTCTACGCCGTCTTATCGTCTTGCCTTGCCACAACCATGAATCTCTTTGGCATCGTCGGCATCTTCTCGGGCGGCCTCATGGAGATGGCAGCCTTCAACTTTATTCCGCTCATGCGGACGCATGCCGGCTCCTACCTTTTGGCGCTCGGTATCGGCCTTGCCTTTAGCCTCATCTTTTTTGTTAGTTTTCGAGCACTCATCTTGATCTATGACCTTAAGACGCCGGGCCGCGAGGATCATGTCGCCAATCGCGCGGCAATCGATCATTTAACGGGAAGCGGCTTTGCCAAAGAGCAATCTCCCAATGACGAGGTCAATAGTCGATCCGATCAAGATCACGTCCTCGCTGAGCGGGTAATTCAGCTTTTAGGTGGCGTTGGCAATATTGTGGGCGCAACCAACTGCGCCACGCGCCTGCGCGTCGAGGTCGCAGACCCTTCCATCGTTGCAGATAACGCGGCGTTTGTCGCGGCGGGCGCCAAGGGCCTCATCATTACGGGCAAGACCGCCCAGGTGGTCATCGGCATCTCCGTTCCCCGCGTTAAAGAGCATTTTGACCAGATCATGGGCCTCGAACCGGGTTTTGCATTCGCCGCCTCGCCTTCTCATGCCGCCGACGCCACCAAAAAGCATGGCAATGTCTGCTTCTTCGACATCGACGGTACGCTCGCCTGGCAAGATCCCAGACTTGCCCAGGAGCTTCCCGAGGGTGAGCGAGACCTCTCCCCCTATCCCAACGAGACGGTTGCACAGGCAATTCGCACGTTTGTCGCCAACGGCAACAAAGCCTTTATCTGTACGGGGCGCACCCTCAGCTGCATCCATCCCAAGCTGCTCGAGCTGCCGTGGGCAGGCGTCGTGTGCCTCGCGGGCGGTTACGCCGAACTCGAGGGGCGTATCGTGCGAAATGCAGCCATAAACCCTGGTCTGCTACAGCGCCTCGCCCCCTATCTCGAGCAATCGGGCGAGGTCATTCGCTTTGAGGGCATCGATCGCGTCGTGCGCATGAGTGCAGATGCCCCCGAGACGTACGGCTACGCACGCACCGTGGGCGACGCCGTCACGCAACTTGAGCACTACAACGCCTATAAAATTCTTATGTCCACACCACTTGCCAACCGCATCGCCCAAGATGAAGAGCTTGGACCTCTGCTCTGCCTCAACGAGCTCGAGCTCGAGGTCACAGAAATCTCGCCGCGCGAGTGCACCAAACGGGCCGGAATCAAGGCTGTGCTTGACGCCCTGGGACCAGACTATGGAACCGTATACGGCATCGGCGACGCGAGCAACGACATCGCCCTCATGGAGGCAGTCGATGTTGGCATCGCCATGGGCAACGCGCCGGACTTCCTCAAGGAAAAGGCCGACTACGTAACCGACAGCTTCGACCACGACGGCGTCGTCACCGCGCTCGAACACTTTGGGCTTATCTAGCCGAGTCCCTTGCCACGTTTGCAGCCGCAAGACTCAATCGTCTTCAACCGCCGCGCTCAACGCCCTAATGTGGCAATATGTTGTCTGCATAATGCAATGGTGCAACCTAAGAAAGAATGCGAGAATCCGTGTCCAGTCCGTTTACCAGCTTTTTAGCCCAACACTTTGACCAGATCAACGACTATCTGGCCACGTTCTTTGACGGACAGGCGACCTCTGCCGATATCGAGCGCTACCTGTATACCCCGCTCTCGGCATTTACGGCCAATGCCGGCAAGCGCCACCGCCCGCTCATCTGCATGCTCGCCGCCACCGCGGTAGGCGGCAGCTTTGAGAGCGCCCGCAGCGCGGCGGCGGCTATCGAGCACTTTCAATCGGGAGCGCTTATCCATGACGACATCGCCGACAACGGCCAGCTGCGTCGTGGCAAGCCCTGCATGCACCTTACCGAGGGCACGGGGCTTGCCATCAACTGCGGCGATTTAGCGCTCACCATGGTCACCAAGACGGTTCTCGACGACCCCACGCTCGAGGCAGACGTGAAACTCCGCGTGCTCCACGAGCTCACCGAGATGATCGTCCGAACCATCGAGGGCCAGGCGCTCGACTTGGGCTGGGTCCGCGACGGGCGCTTTGACATCTCGGTCGACGATTATCTGGATATGGCGACACACAAGACCGCGTACTACAGCGGAGCTACGCCACTTGCCGCCGGAGCCATTATCGGCGGTGGCAGCGAGGAGCAGATTGAGGCACTGCGCGCCTTTGGCCTGCACACGGGCCTTGCCTTCCAGATCCAAGATGATCTGCTCAACTTGATCGGCACCAAAGAGGCCGCCAACAAGGACTTCCGCACCGATATCACCGAGGGCAAGCGCACCCTCGTCGCCGTGCACGCCCTGTCTGACGAGCGTTATCACGACGAGATTGAAGCAATCCTTTCCTCGGGCACCGAGGACCCCGCGCAACTTGCACGCGCCGTGGAGATCTTCCAGCAGACCGGCTCTATCGATTACGCCCACAACTACGCGCTCGACCTGACCGCCAAGGCGAAAGCGGCCATCGAGAACGTTGAGCTTGATCCGCGCGCACGCGAGCTGTTCCTCTCCATGGCAGATTTCTTTGTGGAGCGCCTTAACTAGCGGGGGTTATAAAACCTGTCAGCAGCGTATTTGGGTACAACTTGCTACACTGTTGAGTGCATGTTTATGCATCCCTTTGCGTTGTCTATCCGACACACGCTCAAATAGTACGAATGGTACGCCGAAAGGGGTTCGTTCATGGAACCTATTACAACGGGCATGCAGGGAGCAGCCGTCGAGGACGTCCAGTCCCGCCTTCTGCAGCTCGGCTATACAATCGATGACACCGAGGTTGCCGACAAGCGCTTTGGCGCCACCACTGAGCAGGCCGTTGGCACCTTTAGGCTCGACAGTGGCCTTGCCGCTGGCTGCGCCGTCAATATCCCCTGCTGGAGCGCCCTGGTAGACGCCTCGTATAAGCTGGGCGACCGCACGCTCTATCTGCGCATGCCCAATTTCCATGGCGCCGACGTTCAGGCCCTGCAACGCGCGCTCAACGTTTTGGGCTTTGCCTGCGGTGAGGACGACGGCTATTTTGGCCCGCACACCGAGGCCGCTCTGCAGCAGTTCCAGGAAAATGTCGGCCTGTTTGCCGATGGCATGGCATTCCAGGATACCTACGCCTATATCAACCGCCTGCGCCACGTGTGGGAGGGCAAGCCCTCGGTTACCGAGGCCGAGTCGCGTATCGGTTTTGCCCGCGCCGCCAACGTGCTCGAGCGCTTCCAGATTGCCGTCATCGGCGAGGACCCCATCGCGCGTAGCGTTGCATCGCGCATGTGGAACATCGCCACTGCGACGACCGATAGCAGCGGCATGATGCTTTGCGATTCCGAGGTCCCGACCGACGTGGACCTGGTGCTCGAGATCGCAAGCGATGAGCTGCCCGCAGATGCAGCGCCGCGCGCCACGATCGCCCTTGCCGAGTGTCACAACCTGGCACAGCGCATCCGCACTGCCAATGTCGCCGCGCAACAAAAGCCTGCGCGCATCCGCATTGAGCTCACGGGCATGACACGCTACAACGGAACCTTCACCGCAAGCGACGCACAGACGCTCGCCGTACGCCTGCTCGACGGCGTTTGCGATGCCCTCGCAGATTAGGTAAACTAAACGGGTTGCTTTTGGGCAACGCCACACATTGGGACGTAGTTCAACGGTAGAACTCCGGTTTTTGGTGCCGGCTGTTGGGGGTTCGAATCCCTCCGTCCCAGCCATTAAAACTGAGCGCCCTGAGCCCATAACGGCCCAGGGCGCTTTTTTGTGGGCAAGCGGAGGGATTCGAACCCGCAAGGAATCTACCTATATAAGACAGACGCCCCAAGCCCGAAAGGACCAAGAGCGCCTTACATCAAGAAATATCAGCCCAGTTCCGAAA
>CAUDDU010000037.1 GCA_958448375.1 uncultured Collinsella sp. | reverse complement strand
GCATCGAGATCAAGCCCGAGCTCGTTCCCCACATCCAGAAGGAGATCATCGCCAAGTGCAACGCGGCCTACAAGCCCGTTATCACCGCTACGCAGATGCTCGACTCCATGCAGCAGAACCCGCGCCCGACGCGCGCCGAGGTTGCCGACGTTGCTAACGCCATCTACGACGGCACCGATGCCGTCATGCTGTCCGGCGAGTCCGCTGCCGGTAAGTACCCGGTTGAGGCCGTCAAGATGCAGGCCAGCATTGCTCTCGAGACCGAGAAGTACCTCCCGGCTCACGCTCCGCTCGAGGTTCCGGCTGACGCTCACGGCACCCGCGTCGTCAACAACGTTGTGGGTATGTCCGCTGTGAACATGGCTACCACCGTTGGCGCCAAGTGCATCACCGTGCCGACGACCACCGGTCGTACCGCTCGCCTGATTTCGCACTTCCGTCCCAACATGCCGATCTGCGCGTTCTCCCGCCACGAGTGGGCCGTCCAGCAGATGATCATGTACTGGGGCGTTATCCCGCATCAGGCCGAGATTACCCAGGGCACCGTCAACGGCACGATCGTCAAGGCGATCGAGACCGCTAAGGAGCTCGGCTACGTCGAGGCCGGCGATCTGACCGTCGCTACCGCCGGCGATCCCCGCATGAGCGTCCAGCTCGAGGACAAGGTCTCCTCGACCAACGTCGCATACGTCGCTCAGGTGCGCTAAATCGTACTTGCAAGCAGATTTGCATTGCAAAGGGCCCGGAAGGCATTGCCTTCCGGGCCCTTTTTCTGTGCCAATGCCGCCGCACGGCAAAACACGCACTCATTTCTTTACCAAAAGCGCGAAATCCACCCTTCGAGGCCCAAAAAATAAAGCCCCAAGCGCTAAAAGTGTTCGCCCGGTGGCAAACCCACACCTCACACAGGGCTGATAAATCGTTTTAGCAAGAACCAAATCGACCTGGTTTTCGGAAGTATGCGGCAAATTCTGGAACCTCCGAGCACACCCTGTTTTTTCGCAACAAAATGCCTGATAAACTAGCCTCAAAAGCCAGGTCCGCTCATAGGGTTCAGATTTTGCCGCATACTTCCGGATTGACGCTGGCATCACTCGCTTCAAAGAGATGATTTCGGCCAGGAGGGCATTATGGACCTGACGCTTTGTGGGCAATCCGCCTTTAACTACTACCGCATCCCGCCGCAGGTATTAGGCCTTTACCCCGCCATTAGCCTTGGCAATATGGATCGCAGATGTTGTGGTCTCGGAAGTCATGCAGTTGTAAAAGACCTGCTTCACGCACCACTTCACAGGCTTGTATTCACTCGGGCACAATCCGGGTCGCGAAGCCTGTTTAAATCGCACCTCCTGACCCAAGAACCACCTCCGGGGTCGTTTAGGCAGACTGAACATGGGTTTGATGTCACGTCACCGGAGTTCACGCTGCTCAACCTTGCTACGCAGGTTTCACGCAACCAGTTACTCATGGCTTGCTACGAGACGTGCGGCTCCTTTGCAGTGTTTAAGCCCTGCGAGCGAACGCAACAACAACTCGATGAAGCTATTTCGCTTAAGTTCATTCCACCCAACTGCGGCTGGGAGCGAGTTAACGACACCAAGGGCAATGACACCAACTTGTGGAAGCGCACGCCGCTTCTTACCGCAACGGATATCGCCGCGTTCGCCAAGCAAGCCGCAGGCCTGCGCGGCGTCAAACAACTGCGCTGGGCGGCCGAGCACATGACGGGGCAGGCCGCCTCGCCCTTCGAAGTACAGACCTCCATGCTTATCTCGCTCCCCCGCGACGAGGGCGGCCAGGGCATCGAGATCGCCAACAACGCGCGCATCCCGCTCAGTGAAGCCGCACGTTCGCTGTATGACAAAACCTGCTGCTACGCCGATATCCTCATCGAAAGCGCCACCGACAGCATGGGCGTCATTCTGGAATGCCAAGGCCGCTCTGCCCACGACAGCGAAGCCGCGAGCCTCTCCGATGCCGAGCGCGCCACCGCACTCACAAGCATGGGCTACGACGTCATCCAAATTACCTATGACCAGATCAAGGAGAAGAAGAGCTTCGACCACATAGCCGAGCTCATCCATAAAAAGGCCGGGCTTCCCCACATCCCAAAGACCAAACAGGAGCGCATTGCCGAAGATACCTTACGGCAAGAGCTACTTGTCGATTGGGTTGAGCTATTCACTGCCGGGCCGGCCGGCTAGCAGCTAGCGATCAGGGGGGCTGCGGGGACGTCAGAAGCAGCAACGCGAGCCGCAAATCCCGCCTCGGTCAGCTCGATGACCTCGGTAAACGTTGCATCGAAAAACTCCTCGGTTAGCAAGCGATACGGCGGATGATCGGGCTCGCCGGGGTTTTCGCGTACAATCTCGTGCATAACGCCAATGGTCTTGAGCACATACTCCTTATGGATGGGATACTGACCAAAACGGGTCGCCGCAGTATACAGGCGATCGGTCGCGCGCGGAATCGAAACGATGCCGAGTGTCTTGCCAAACCAGTCAAAGTCGCCTTGCTTTTTAATGCGGAATTCCTCGCACGGTTTGCCGCCGTGCGCCTCCAGGTACCGATTCACGCGCGTATTCCACACGG
This sequence comes from uncultured Collinsella sp., assembly GCA_958448375.1. Lineage (GTDB taxonomy): Bacteria > Actinomycetota > Coriobacteriia > Coriobacteriales > Coriobacteriaceae > Collinsella. The sequence goes on along the minus strand of CAUDDU010000037.1, from coordinate 5,259 downwards.
TATCGGCCACGAGGTGAGACCAAACGCCCAGCGTCAGATCGAGCAGCGACTGCGCCACGTCATCGGGCGCGAGTGAAAGCTCGCTAGCACCGGGACCGGCAACCGGCTCGGCATCCTTGTAGCGTTGGGGATAATGCACCCGATTGAGTCGCTCGCGCTCCTCGACAATCGAGGTCGCGTCAGCCGGCGTACCAACAGGCGCCCCTTTGAGCAGCGGCGCCACATAGGTGTCCCAAAACTCATGCTCGCGCGGCTTAGGGATAGGCTCGGGCTTTGCAAAGTGCGTAATGCGGTACGGGATGGGATCGGCGATGCCAGGGACCATATAGCCCACGAAGATATCCGGAACCACGCAGCCAAACAAAAAGGCATTGCGGTCGCGCACGCTATTGGCAAGCGCACCGGTGCGCTCCAGCAAACGCTCCGTCTGAGCGATATGAATGTTCCAGCTTGGCATAGCCACCCCCATAAAAAACCTGGATAACTATACCATCACGGCAAAGCCGCGCGGGCGGCTACGCACGCTCTACGCAGCAACTAGTCCGTAGCACCGCTTTCGGTTCCATACGACGGCGAAGGCGCCTCGACCACATGGTGATATCGATCGATATAGATTGCACGGGCACCCAGGCGTCGCACCAAATCCTGGTGATGTGTGCTCATCAAGACCGTCTTACCCGCCGCGACGTAGGCCAGCAAGAAGTTGACCACGATGTCGCATGAATCCTCGTCGAGCCCATTGGTAGGCTCGTCAAGAACCAAGATATCCGGGTTCATCGACACCACCGCAGCCAGCGCAACGCGCTTCTTTTGCCCGCCCGAGAGCTGATAGGGAGAGGCGTCGGCAAGGTCGGCAACCTGGAACAACCCCATGGCATCGCTCACGCGGCGCTCGAGCTCGTCTGCCGGCAGCCCCATCTGCGCGGGACCAAAAGCAACTTCCTCGCCCACCGTGGCGCAGAACAGCTGGGCATCGGCGTTTTGGAATACGAAGCCCACACGCTGGTGGAACTTCTGAGCAGCAGCAGAATCCTTCAGATACGCCGCATCGACCACGTGCCCGTCAAACAGGTATGCCCCTGCGTCCGCGAGTTCAAGGCCGTTAATAAGACGCATAATCGTCGTCTTGCCGCAGCCGTTGGGACCGAGCAGGGCAACGAGTTCACCACGATCGACCTGCAGCGACACGCCATCGACAACCGTATGCCCCGCATAGGAGAACACCACGTCGCGCAGCTCGATGAGCGGAACGACCTCGGCGCCGCCCACACCGTTCGTGCCCGCCGCACTATTCATATCGATCGTCAAAACGTCGCCCTTCCCCATTTACATCCCCAGTCGGAACCAGCAGCGCCTACAGCACGGCGCACAACACTGTCAGCAGCGCCACGCCGGCCGCATAGGCCGCATCGCGCCAGCCAAACCTGGCGCGCGCGGGAGCCGGATACGCACCGGCAAAGCCGCGGCAAAGCATAGCCTCGTCCATCGCGCGGCTGCATTTCATCGCCTTGATAAAGGTCATGCCCATGATACCCGCGATCGAATCGGTACGCGAAAATCCCTCGGGCGCACGGCCAACGCTGCGCAGCATGACCGATTCGCACAGATCGTGCGCCGTACGACCCAGCACCTCGATGTGCTTGAGCGCCATATCAAACGTAAAGATAACTTCGTCGGGTAGATGCAGCATCTTGAGCGCCGCCGACATGCGGCTCCACGTGAGGGTCCACGAAACGCCCAGCACCAGCGACACATTAATGAAGGTCTTGAGCGCAATCTTGAGCATGGCGCCCGTAGCGGAAGCACCTAGCAGCAGGGCAGGCAGCGCCAAAACCACTGCGAGCCCCGCGGCGCCAAGCGCCGGCACAAAGGTCGCGCGCAGCCCGCGTACGGGACGCACGGCAACGAGCACCAGCGCAATGGCCGCCATCAACATGAGGTACAGCGGGCTTTGTGTCAGGCACACGCACAGGACGCAAACGAATATCCCCACCAGGCGCACCGGAGCCGAAACGCAAGAAAGGGCGCGGTCGACCATCGACCCGCCCTCGTGCGCGCCTCCACCCAGGCGAACCCGCTCAAGCAGGCTCGCCAGGTGCAGGACGTTCTTTTGCATCACGCGATGACGAGCGCCCGTGGGCTCGTATCGCTCCTCGGCCGCAAGCCAGCTAGGCAGCTCGACCATCGCCATGGGCTCCGCTTTCCTTGACCGTCAGCGAGATCAGACGGAATGCGATGGTGAGCACCGCCACGCCAATCACGCCGGACAGGATATACATGGCAGCCTGACCGGCAAAGCCGAGACCCTGCTCCTCGGAATAGGCCTGCAGGTAATCACCCGTAGGCAGAGCGTCGGCAAAGGTCGGGGTGTCGAGACCGACCGAAGCCTGCAGGCTGTCGTCGCCAGCCTCCTGAACGGCGGTCGCGGCGCCCTCGGCGTCCCACTCACCCCAGGCGTCACCCGTGGCCAGCAGGCCCAGCGGCGTGGCCACGACAAGCACGGCAACCAAGATGAGCGTGGGGACCAGCGAGGTCTTCTTTGCAGCAGCGCCCTCGGCAGCAAGCTGTCCATCGGCGGCTTCGGGGCCGACGATAACGCTCGGCGCCGTCTTCTTGATAAAGCCGTAGATCGCGGCAGTCGCCACGCCCTCGACCACGCCGGCTACCAACATATGCGGGATCATCATGGCCGGAATGGCAATGGACAGCGGGAAGGGGCAGTACAGCGGAGCGCCCGAAGCATTCGTGAAAAGCATCGGCTGAATACCAAACTCGATTGCTGCGCACAGGGCCGCCAGGCACAGGCCGACCCAGCCGCTTACGATGGCCGAAACCGAGGTGCCCCAGCTCTTGTCGTGCAAACGGCTGTTAAGCGCGCGGAACACGATGGCTGCGGCAAACGGCAACACGAAGGCCATGTTAAAGCAGTTAGCGCCAAAGGACAGGATGCCGCCGTCGCCAAACAGCAGCGCTTGCAGCGCCAGCGCGACCGAAACCGCGATAGCCGCGGCCTCGGGGCCCAGCAGCAGCGCGATGAGTGCGCCACCAACGGCGTGGCCAGTGGTGCCGCCGGGCAGCGGCACGTTGAACATCATAAGCAAGAAGGAAAATGCGGCGCAGATGCCCAGGAAAGCCATGTGCTCGCGATCGAGCGTGGCGCGCACCTTCTTGATACAGTGAACCCAGACGGGCACCATTGCCACCGCCATGACGGCATCGGTCTGCGGGGACAGATAATTATCTGGAATGTGCATGTACGCCTCCCGGTTATCGGCGCACGGAATTGCAACGCCGCTTGAATCACCTTTCCAGTGTTACGTAATGTCAGATTCGTAACACGCCGCGGGCTATCATAGCAAAACGGCGCACTGCCGACAAAGCAGCACGCCGTTATGTAATGCGCGTGTCATATATGCAGGCTCAACGGTGCCTTATACCGAAAACAGCAGTCACGTAAGACTCGGCGGCAGCCGACGCTGGCCTATATCCGGCGCAGGACCTAGCCGCGGACCTCGCCGTTTACGCCCTTGCACACCTTGGTAACGATCTTCTGGTGCGCCTTTTCGACCTCTTCGCTGGTAAGCGTGTGGTCGTCGGAGCGATACGTAAGCGCAAAGGCCATGGACTTCTTGCCCGCTCCGATGCGGATGGGATCGCGGTAGACGTCGAACAGACGCACATCCTCGAGCAGCTTGCCTCCGGCGCTGGTAATACGGCGCTCAAGATCCTCGCAGGTCACAGTGTTGTCGACCACGATAGCAAGGTCGTGCTCAACGGCCGGGTACTGCGAGAACTCACGGTAGTTCTCCTGGTTGCGGGCGCCCTTGATCAGCTTGTCCAGGTCGAGCTCAAAGGCAACGACAACCTCGTCAATGCCCATAGCCTCGCGCGCCTCGGGGTGAATCTCGCCAACCCAGCCCAGCACGGTACCGCCGGACAGAACCTCGGCGGCGCGACCCGGCTGCAAGAAGGCATAGCCCTCGCCCTCGACGGGACGGAAGCGAACCTTCTCGATGCGCAGCTGGGCGAGCAACTCCTCGACGATGCCCTTGCCAAAGAAGAAGCGCAGCTTGCGGTACTTCATGTTCCAGGACTGCTCGCTCCACTGGCCCGAGAGCACGCCCGCTACGGACTTGGTCTCCTTGGGCAGGCTGGCGTTCTCGCGACCGTGGAACAAGCTGCCGATCTCGTACAGGTGCACGTTGGGCGTGCCGTGGGCCTCGTTATAGGCCACGGATTGCAGCAGGCCCGGCAGCAGCGAACGGCGCATCTCGGTCTGCTCGGCCACCAGCGGGTTCATGAGAACCACGGGGCAGCCGCGGCCCTCGGTGGACATGCCAATCTTCTCCAGGTCGCCCGGGGCAGCAAAGCCAAAGGTCGTGGTCTCGTTGAGGCCACAGGCGCGCAGGATCTCGCCGACCTTGCGGGTAAGCTTCTGCTCGCGCGTCAGACCGCCGATGTGGTTCTTGGCAGCCGGAATGGTTGCCGTGACGCGACCCATGCCCCATAGGCGCAGGACCTCCTCGATCAGGTCGATCTCACGCGGCAGGTCGGGACGGAAGCTCGGCGGCGTGACCATAAAGTCCTCGCCGTCGCGCTCGACGGTGCAGCCCAGGCGGGTGAGCGAGCGCTCGATAAAGTCGGGCTCGATGTCGGCACCGCAGATGGCGGGCACGCGGGCCAGGCGCAGCTTGATGCTGTCGATGGTCTTGGGCGCGGGGAACACGTCCACATAGCCGGGGGCGACCTCGCCGCCGGCGATCTCCTCGATAAGCGCGCACGTCACATTGGCGACGTCCACGCAGCCGGTCTCGTCGACCTGGCGCTCAAAGCGGATGGAGGCGTCGGAGATCAGCGACAGGTCACGGCTGGTGTGCGAGGTGCGGCCGGCGTTGAAGCAGGCGCTCTCGACCATCACATCGACGGTATCGTCCTCGATCTCGGAATCCGTACCGCCCATGACACCGGCCAGCGCCACGGGACGCTCGCCGTCGGTGATGAGGCCCATGCCGGCGTCGAGCACGCGCTCCTCGCCGTCGAGAGTCGTGAACTTCTCGTCCTGCTGGGCGGCGCGAACCACCACGCGACGGTGGCCATCGCGCTCGGCAAAGGTGTCGAGGTCAAAGGCGTGCAGCGGCTGGCCGGTGAGCATCATCACGTAGTTGGTGATATCGACGATGTTGTTGTGCGGGCGCACGCCCAGGGCGTTGAGGCGCTTGACCATCCAGTCGGGCGAGGGACCGACCTTGACGTTGCGCA
>CAUDDU010000036.1 GCA_958448375.1 uncultured Collinsella sp. | reverse complement strand
AGGTTCCCTTCTGACGGCTTGAGAGTTAACCGTAATGAACTTATCATTGATGTGTTAGCCATGGCTCACAATCAAGCCAGGCGTGGACGTTTCCGCAAAGGAAAGGAACGCTTTTGCAAATACGGCGGGCAGCGACCGACATAACCGAGCTCTACGCACCGCAATTTGAGCAGTTTGGCCTGGAGCTTACCGGCAAGGGCGCCGTCTTTACCGGCGAGGTGGCAAACGACCGGGCGCACGGCCGCGCATGGATCATGCCTCTCTCCCCCGCCTGCATCGTCATGGAGCATTTCATAACCCCGACGCACGATATGTACCTGGCCGAATACACACCCGAGCCATACGCCTGCGTGAGCGAAGTCAGCGCGCCCACGCTTACATGCATGCCCGAGGCTGGCATAACGCCCGCGAACCTCAAACCATTGCATGGACCGTGGCCAAACAACGCCGTTTGCAGCTTTATCCAAGATAGCTGTGGCGAGGAATTAAGCCCGCTGTTTGCGGGGGAGCTTTATCACTCGCGCTCGGTGCTCTTTTTGCCTGGATATTTTGACGAACTGGAGCACCGCTATCCCACCGAGTTCGCGGGAATCTTTGAGGCGTTTGCCGAGTCATGGCACGAGGAAGCGACGTCTGCCATCTGCCACACGCTGCGCCGGATTAACGAGGACCGCGCCCGCACCGTAGGTGGACACGTCTATATGCAGGGCATCGTGGAGACCATGGTCGCGGAGCTCGCCTGTTCGCGCGCGGCCCACAAGCAGGCGCGGCAGGCGGCAGGCACACGCGTCAGCATAACCATTGCCGAAGAAGCAACGGCGATGATTGAGCGCGCGCTCGACAAAGGCAGGCGTGTGGGCATCAGCGAGGTGGCCGAGAGGCTCTACACAAGCCGCTCCAAACTATGCGCCACCTTTAAGGCCCAAACTGGCGAATCCCTGGGCGCCTACATTCGCAGACGCCGTATGGAGCGAGCGCAGGACCTTTTGGCCGATAGCGCGCTCACGATAGCGCAGGTGGCAGAGCGTCTAGGCTACCCTCAGCAGGCCGCCTTCGCCCAAGCCTTCAAGCAACACACCGGCATGACACCCACGGCTTGGCGAAGCAAGCATCGCTAAGGCCCAGGCTCCCTGGCCGTAACGGAGCGATTAATTAGCCGCCGCCCGTCAGCTCACCCAGGATCTAAACGTCAAGATGTGCACGATCAAGCGCCTTTTTGATAAGAGGGACAGATCGATCAGCCAAATACAACGGAATGTTGAGCACCCCGTCGTCGAGCTTTAGATTCTTAAGTGAGTAGCGGACCCTCAATGGAGTCGTCTCCGCATGCTTGTCGGCATAGTACTTAAGGCTCTTGGAATGAACGACCTCTCCCGATTTGACCTCGACGGGAACGATTTCGTTTCCGACTTGAATCAAAAAATCGACTTCGTGCTTCGGCTTCTCGTTTGTCCAATAACGCGGAGCAGCATCTAACTGTGAAAGTAATGCCTGAAGCACATAGTTCTCGGCGAACGAACCTTTGAACTCCGAAAATAGCGCATCCGAGATGGCAAAAGCGGACGCATCCAGCCTTGCCATGCGGCGCAGCAAGCCGACATCAAGACAGTAGACCTTAAATGCCTTGAGGTCATCGTACGCAGAGAGCGGCACACCACCAGCAGCATTAAGGCGAACCGCCGTGATGAGCCCAGCATCGGCAAGCCATTCCAGAGCATCCTCGTATTCTCGAGCACGAGCCCCCTCGCGCACCGCACCCCAAACGAACTTTTTGTTCTCGCGCGCCAACTGAGCTGGAATCGAGTTCCATATTTGTGAAAGCTTGGCGAACTGCGCACGGCCACCATGCTTGGCAAAATCGCGCTCGTAGGAATCCAAGAGATCAGACAACACCTTATCGACCTGAACGATATCGCCCGTCTCCACCCACCGGCCAAGAGCCTCTGGCATGCCGCCGCATGCAAAATAACGACGAAGATGCTCGACGAGACGGACATGGAAGAAATCGGGCACTGTCTCGATCTGATCCAGGCCGCCAAGGTATTCGTCGTAGTTTGCAGCGCCCTCGGCTTTCAGAAACTCGGAAAAGCTCATGGGGCGCATCTCCATGAACTCGACCTTTCCCACCGGAAAAGCGCTGGTCTCACGGGACAAGCGAACGCCCAACAAAGACCCTGCGCATGCGACGTGATACTCGGGGGCCTCGTCACAGAAGTATTTAAGGGCGCCGACCGCAGAAGGACAATCCTGGATCTCATCAATAATAAGCAGCGTTTCGCCGGGCTCGATAGGCTGTCCAAGTGCCAGGGAAAGATTTGAGATGATCCGTCGAGGATCGCGCGTACCTTCGAAAAACTGAGCGTACTCGCTCTGTACCCCAGGTGACGGCTCCTCGAGCGTCAGATACACAAAATTGAGGTACGAGGTTCGGCCGAACTCCTTAAGCGCCCACGTCTTTCCAACCTGGCGCGCCCCCTTAAGGATAAGCGGCTTACGATATTCTGACGCTTTCCAAGCGTTAAGCTTGGCAATGATATCTCGCTGCATGACCGAACCTCCCGCAAAGAAACTTCCGTAAACGTGATATTTCTCACATTTTACCTTAGGTAAAACGTGACATTTATCACATTTACGGAAGTTTTAAGCTCATTTCGCCACACTTTCATCACATTGAAAAGGCGGAGGCGCATTTTGCGCCTCCGTCACCATCTTTCCTATCAGCCCGCCTGACCCGAACGGCCGAGTCGTCACGGAACCGAGGGGCCGGGCGCAGGGCCTGGCCTCTCAATGAGTTCCGCACGAACAGGAGGCGCCAGTGGCGCCTCCGTCGTGAGTCAGGACTGTCCGAAATTGAGGGGCAAGGCCCTGCGCCCGGCCCCTCGGTTCCCGCTTACGAGAGCGACGTTCTCAGCAACTCGTTGAAGAGCTTCGGGTTGCCCTTGCCGCGGCTTGCCTTCATGCACTGGCCCACCAAAAAGCCGATGACCTTCTGGTTGCCGTCACGATACTGCTGCGCCTGATCGGCACAGTTTGCCAGCACCTCGTCCACGATCGGCTGCAGCGCGCCGGCATCGCTCACCTGACGCATACCACGCTCGTCGACGATCTTATTGGGATCGTCGCCGGTCTGGGCCATAGCCTCAAAGACCTCGTGCGCCTGGTTGGAGCTGATGGCATCGGTCGCCAGCAGCTTGGCAAGCGCTGTCACCTGAGCCGGCGCGATGCCGGACTCGGCCAGCGACACGCCCGCGCCCTTAAGGTAGGCGACCATCTCGTTGACCAGCAGGTTCGCGACCGTCTGGGCCTCCTTGCCGGCCATACCGGCAGCGGCGGCCTCAAAGAACTCGGCAAACTCGGGGTCGCCGGCAATCTGCTCGGCGTCTGCCGCCTTAATGCCAAAGTCGGCCTCAAAACGGGCGCGCTTGGCATCGGGCAGCTCGGGGATCTCGCCACGGCAACGGTCGATGAACTCGTCATCCAGATCGAACGGCGCCAGGTCGGGATCGGGGAACAGACGATAGTCGTCGGCCGTCTCCTTCACACGCATGACCACGGTGCGCTTGCGGCTGGGCTCCCAGTGACGGGTCTCCTGATAGATGATGCCGCCCTCCTCGAGCACCTCGGCCTGGCGGCAAATCTCGTAGGCAAGGCCATCGTGCAGGCTCTTAAACGAGTTGAGGTTCTTGAGCTCGGTCTTGGTGCCCAGCTTGGTCTCGCCGCGGCGGCGCAGCGACACATTGCCGTCGCAGCGCATGGAGCCCTTCTCCATGGAGCAGTCGGAAATGCCCAACGTCACAAAGATGCGACGGAGCTTCTCCATAAACAGGCGCGCTTCCTCGGGCGTGCGCAGGTCGGGCTCGGTGACGAGCTCAATGAGCGGCGTGCCGCAGCGGTTGTAGTCGACGAGCGACTCGGCCGCGGCGGTAATGCGGCCCTCGGCACCGCCCACGTGCACCATCTTGGCGGCGTCCTCCTCCATGTGGATGCGCAGGATGCGGATGGGCACCGTGTAGGAACCGTCCTCGCGGCGCTCGGGCATCTGTAGGTTGGACGCGTCGTAGCTGGCCAGATGGCCGGCACGCTGATTGCCTTCGCGCATGGTCGACGTCATGGACGTGGACAGGCCCTCGGCGTTGGCCGAGGCGCTCGCCAGGCTCTGGGCCTCGGCCTCGCCAAACGCGCAGTCGGGGCGCTCGGCGGCACCGCGACCGGTCACGTCCAGGTCCAGGTGGCCGTACATGGCAAAGGCGACCGGGCCCTGCGTGGTCTGGAAGTTCTTGGCCATATCGGGATAGAAGTAGTGCTTGCGGTAGAACATCGAGTGGCGCTGGATCTCGCAGTTGGTGGCGAGACCGGCCTTGACGATGCTCTCGATGGCGCGCTTGTTAGGCACCGGCAGGGCGCCGGGCAGGCCCAGGCACACCGGGCACACGTTGGCGTTGGGCTCGTCATCGTGGCTGAGCTTGCAGTTGCAGAACATCTTGGTATCGAGTGCGGTGAGCTCGGTATGGATCTCCAGGCCGATCACGGCCTCCCAATCCTGCAGGACCTCGGAAAGCTCCTTCATTACAGCTCGCCTCCCTTCCCGGCAAAATCGGGCGCGACGGAAAGCGCGGGCGCACCCGTGGCGGCATCCGCAAAGCCGCGCTCCAAGGCGCGGGCAAACGTGAGCAGCTGGCGGTCCTTAAACGCCGGACCAACCAGCTGGGCAGAAACGGGCAGCTGAGTATCCTCGCCCAGGCCCAGCGGCACCGAGATACCACCGTTGCCGCAAATGTTGAGCGAAATGGTGTACAGGTCGGAGAGGTACATCTGCGTGGGGTCGCTGATCTCGCCAAACTTAAAGGCCGTGCGCGGCGAGGCGGGCATGAGGATGGTGTCCACCTTGGCATACGCGGCGTCGTAGTCCTGCGTGATGAGCGTGCGGGCCTTTTGCGCGGCGTAGTAGTACTTGTCGTACACGCCCGAGCTCAGCAGGTAGGCGCCGAGCATCTGACGGCGCTTGGCCTCGGCGCCAAAGCCGTGGGCGCGCGAAAGCGAGCTCTGGTCTGACAAGTTGGCGCAGCCCTCCTCCTGATAGCCATAGCGAATGCCGTCGAAGCGGGCCAGGTTGGAGAACGCTTCGGCCGGTCCGATGACGTAGTAGGCGGCGATGGCGGCGTCCAGGTGCGGCAGGTCGACCTCGACCAGCTCGGCACCCTGGTTCTGCAGCTCCTGGGCGGCGCGCTGAACAGCGGCCTTGACCTCGGGCGTCAGGCCCTCGGCCTCCATAAACGCGGGGATAATGCCCACGCGCTTGCCCTCGATGCTGTCGTTGAGATGCTCGGTAAAGTCGACAGCGCAATCCTGGCTGGTGCAGTCATACGGATCGTGGCCCGCGCCGGTAAGCGCGTTCATGGCCAGCGCGACATCCTCGACCGTGCGGCCAAAGGGGCCCACCTGGTCGAGCGACGAGCCAAAGGCAACCACGCCGTAACGGCTCACGGCGCCATACGTGGGCTTAAAGCCCACCACGCCGCACAGCGACGCCGGCTGACGAATGGAGCCGCCGGTGTCCGAGCCCAGCGAGAGCGCGACCTCGCCCGCGGCGACGGCTGCAGCGGAGCCGCCCGAGGAGCCGCCGGGCACGCGCTCGGTATCCCAGGGGTTGTTGGTGCGATGGAAGGCCGAGCTCTCGGTGGAGCTGCCAAAGGCAAACTCGTCCATGTTGGCCTTGCCCATGGGCAGGCAGCCGGCATCGAGCATGCGCTGGACGCAGGTGGCGGTGTAGACGCTCTGGTAGTCCCCGAGCATGCGGGAAGCGCAGGTGGTGCGCGTGCCCACGAGGTTCATGTTGTCCTTGATGGCCAGCGGCACGCCCGCGAGCGGGGGCAGCGGCTTGCCTGCGGCGCGGTCGGCATCCACGCGCGCGGCGGCCTCGAGCGCAAGCTCGGGCGCCACCTGCAGGAATGCCTGGACCCCGCCCTCGCGCGCCTCGATGGCGGCAAGGGAGGCCTGGGCCACCTCGGTAGCGGTAAAGTCGCCGGCGGCAACGCCCGCGGCGATCTGGGCAGCGGTAAGGGAATCGAGGCTTAGCGCCATTACTCGCTCTCCCCCTCTCCCAAAATGGACGGCACGCGGAAGTAGCGGTCGCGCGCGCTGCCGGCGTTTTCGAGCGCAACGTCGAGCGGCAGGTCGCGCTCGGGCTCGCGCAGGTCATCGCCCATCACGTTGGACAGGCTTCCGATGGGATGGAACGTGGGCTCCACGTCGGGTAAGTCATATTGCAGGACGGGCTCGAGCATCTGGACGGCGTCGTTCATGTAGGACGTCATCTGGGTGAGCTCGTCATCGGTCAGTGCGATCTTTGCGTACTCGGCGATGCCGCGCACGTCTTTCTCGCTGAGTGCCATAGGCGCTCCCTTCCGCATAACAGATAAACCGCTCTAGTATACAAGGCAACGCCGCTTGGAGCAGGTGCTTTACCCAAATGCAGCGAAAACGTAACGAGGGCGGCGGGCTGGCGGGCGGCGGGCTGGCGGTTCTGCAGCGAAACCGCACCGTCCATAGTGAAAACCGTCCCACCCGCAACGAAAACCGTCCCGCCCGCAACGAAAACCATCACAACATTCAACCCTTATCGTCAAAATCGAGATTTTCATCGAATGTTGTGATGGTTTGGAAGCCCCAACCACCACAAAGGTGCCTGTCCCCATTGTGGTGATTCTGAACGATGTCTTATGCCGAGGCCTTGGCCTTGCGACGCTTGCGGATTGCGTGGATCACGATGTCCAGCAGCAACAGAACAATGGCCGCGGCCACGATGAGCACGGCAAACTCGCGCTTGCCCCAGTGGCGGCCAGCCAGCGACTTTTGTTTGTCGACGTCCTTCTTGTTGTACTTGGTGCGCACGCAATGCACCAGCAGGCGATGGTCGTTCACGCCGTAGGGCGTGCAGGTGACGAGCGTCACCTTGTCGGCACCGGGCTCGATAGTCAGCGATTCCATCTCCTCGGGCAGCACGACCTCGGAGTCCACCATCTTATAGGCGAGCGTCTTGTTCATGGTGTGCAGCAGCACCAGGTCGCCGGGCTCCAGCGAGTGGATGTCGTCGAACATGCTCAGGTTGCGCATGCCCGAGTGCGCGGTGAGCACGCAATGCGTCGAGGTGCCGCCCACCGGCAGGCTCGTACCCTCCAGGTGGCCGACGCCCGCCATAAGGACTTCTTCGCTCGTGCCGTGGTAGATGGGCATGCTCACGTCGATGGAGGGGATCTCGACCCAGCTCATCATGGGGTCGCGGTCAAAGATGAGCTGCTGGGCGTAGGGCTCGATCTGGTCGGCGGGAAGCTCGGTGGCCTCGCCCGCCAGCTGCTCGTTAAAGGAGCGCGCCTGGAGCAGGATGCGCTCGCGCTCCTCGGCAGACAGCGCGTCCACGGTGCTGGACACGGTGCTGATCTGGTTGAACACGCCCGAGGCCTCGAGCCGGTCCAAGATCCAAGGCCAGGTCATAAGGCCCACGCCAATAAGGATGATAACGATGGTGATGAGCCGGTCGGCCCAGCGCGGCAGTCGCTTGCGACGACGCTTGGGCTTTTGTTGAGGTTTGGGCTGAGGGCTTGAGCCGCCGTTGTCCGCGGCGTTATTGCTCTTCATATGTTTGGCGCCCTGCACCATCACCGGTCACTCCTCTACAACTCAAGTTGTCTAAACAAATAATAGCCGATTAACGAGCTCATGCGCTGCGCAACGCAGCCTGGCAGCATTGCGCAGCGCAAGTATGGGCCCGCATTTGAGTTTTCAAAATGTCCCGAATCGGCGGGGCGATTCGGGATACAATAGCTACAGGAAACGACGCACCCCGCGTAAGTACTTTGGAGCGCGGGCGACCAGTTTCCGGTGTTGTTAAATGCCCGGGCCTCTAACCCCGGGCATTCTTATTTGCGCTTTCGGCGCAAATGCCTTCTACCGTCCGCACCGCGCGTGCGCCTACGGACCTTA
>CAUDDU010000035.1 GCA_958448375.1 uncultured Collinsella sp. | reverse complement strand
AAGGGAAGAGGCGGGGCACGCCCCGCCTCTTACACCACATCTCTGCGCGCTACCAACGAGAGTGGATATTCGGACGGACGAGCGAGGATTTCCGGATACCTATCGAACGAGAGTGGATATTTGGACGGAATTTGCCGCAAAAGCCCCAAAAACCGTCCAAATATCCACTCTCGATATCCGACCGTCCGAAAATCCTCGCTCGTCCATCACTTGCGTATCTCTCGTCTCTCATTCGTCTCTAATATGAAAGATGACAGGAAGATGAGAGAAAAATATGAGAGATAACTGAGCAGCAAAGAGACAGGCAATCATGGTATTGTCTCAATACCGATTGTTCTACCAGCAAAAATATGTATAGATGAAGCAAATGGTAGACATTCCATCTCTATCTATCTCTTATCTCTAAGCCGAGAGATAGAGAGATAAATGAGAGATAATTACGAGAGATAACTGAGAGACGAGGGAAATCTATCCGCGGCATTCTCTGCAGGACCGAGCGAAAGGACGTGCAGATGAACGAAAACGAGCTGACCGGTCTGCTTGAGTCTTTAAGGCGTATGGGCTCGGATGATCTTAACGTCGAAGCGAAGGAGAGCGCCACGACGCTTTCCCGCGACGTGTGGGAAACGGTGAGCGCATTCGCGAACACTGCCGGCGGAACCATCGTGCTCGGAGTGAGTGAGCGCGCAGGTTTTGTCCCGGTTGAGAACTTCGAGACCGAGAAAGTGCTCAACCAATTCGTGGCGGGCATGGGCGATGCCGGCGGTCGCGGAAAGCTGGCCAATCCGCCCAAATACACCATTGAGCGCGTGGAGCTCCAGGGCACCGTGGTTCTGGTCATCACGATTGAGGAGCTCGACCCGTCGAGCAAGCCTTGTTATGTCATAGAGCGGGGCGCCCAGGGCGGCAGCTACAAGCGCATCGATGACAAAGATGTGCCGCTTTCATCGACCGAGGTGCTCGCATTGGCGTCATACGGTCGAGCGACTCCGAGCGATCGCGACGCGGTGGCGGGTGCGGGCGCGGACAATCTCGACGAGACGCTGGTCGACCGTACGATAGATCGGGCTTTCTCGTTGACGCCCCGGGCAATGCGCGGCGCGCCGGACAAACAAACGAAGCTGGAGCGCCTAAATATCCTTGATTCCCAGGGCAATGTCACCAAGGCTGGACTTCTAGTTGTGGGCACCTACCCTCAGCAGTTCTATCCCAAGCTCTTCATTGACGTGGCTGTCCATGCGGGAACTCAGAAGGGCATGGCGGGGTCGCTGAGATTCATGGACCGCACAATCTGTGAGGGAACGTTGGGCGAGATGATCTCGGATGCCGTCGCAGCCGTCGCCAAGAATTTGCGGCGAACCTCGACCGTCCAAGGTGTCTCGCGTGTCGACTCGCTTGAGATTCCCGAGGAGGTTCTGCGCGAGGCAATCGCCAACGCCGTAATCCATCGAGAATACGGGGATCGGTTCTGTGGACAATCGATTGCCGTCGACGTCTTTGACGATCGTGTCGAGGTGACGAATCCTGGCGGCCTTTACGGGGGAAAGACTCGCGAGAACTTGTTTGACGGCAGCTCCCGATGCCGTAACGCGACGCTCGTGAAACTCATGTCGATTGTCCCGCTGCCGGATGGCGCAGGTTCGCCGGCTGAGGGCAATGGCTCGGGCATCCCGATGATGATCGATGCCATGCGCGCGCATGGTCTGGCCGAGCCCCTGTTCTGCCCGGGGTTCGATCGGTTCAAGGTCGTACTTTACCGTTCAAAGATCGAGTCGGTCGATCATGGCGGGGGCTTAATTGTGGCGGCACTCAAACACTACGGCGAGCTGGGGACGCGTGAGCTGGCAGAACGCACGGGGCTTACAATTTCCCAGGTTAGGTCGCGCGTCAACGCGCTCATTGCTCAAGGCGAGCTTGAGCCCACGGCGCCGGCGACGAGCCGCAACCGCAAGTATCGACTGTCAGAGCGCGTGGAATAAATGCGTTAGTGGACGAGGCGACCCAATAATCGACCCTCAATTGGCGTCCACTAAGGTAAAGCGGTTGTTGCTCAGTCGACGGTGATGCTAAAGACTCGGCTTACGCCGGCATGGTCCCGAACCCGTCCATCAAGAACAGCCTAAGAACCAGCTTGATGACATTTCCCGGTTTGACTTCTGCCGCGTCAAAGACGTGGCGCTCGGCGAGCTCGCTGCAGTATGCATAGATGTCGCGGATAAGGTCCGCGCCCGAGAGCGTAAACATGTAGCCTGCGTCCGAAAGCGTATTGGGCGCGGCGGGCAATTTGGTCATGCGACAAAAGGTCAACAGGTCGGGCGCCATAGCGTCCTGGTAGCCAAGATGGCTGCCGTCTTCTTGTGCGACGAGTTCCAGCTGGCGTACTCGATTCAGCGCCGCTGCCAGCACAAAGCTCGGTGTGGGAGCATTGACGTCCTCCGTGCTCGCCACGAGTCTGCCTGCTGCCTGCGTGACAAGCCAAGCGACCTCGCGCTGGCAACGCACGGCCTTGCGCGTAACCGGCTTGATGGACGAAGAAGAAACGCTTCCCTTAGGCGGATTCGAAGCAGCCACAAGACCCTCCCATGAACAATCCGGCCCAACAAGCTCGGATGAAACACGTGCTACATCAGTATACAGGGGAGTGGGGTAGCGGAGTACAAGCGCGCCAACGGCAAACCGAGAGCATCAACGACGTGCCGATCGCGGAATGAGATCTCGTAATAATTGACTCTCGGCCATATTATTGAGGGGCATGACTCGCGTTCGTATGGTTGTAGGTGCTGGCGATGAACGACATTGACCTTGCTGTTCCGTTGATGGATGGACCAAGCTATGACCGTGCCTGCAGTCTCGTGCCTTCCGAATACGTTGAGGCATGGGAGTGGTTTCTGGGTGAGGAACAGCGCGGCGGCGTTTGGACCAGCCTTCCGCACCACACCAAGGAAGATAGCCCTCAGTATCAGTATCGTTTGAGAATTGGCTCGGACTTCTTTCCCGTAACGCGGGATTCAGGGATCTTCTGGCCGGGCCAGGATCGGGTGAAGCAAGATCCCAATAAGATCTTTGCGCTTTCGGTCCATAACTCTAAAAAGAGCTTCTACACCGATGTGCCTCCGCTCTATTTGGACGATGGTACGTGGGTCATTAAGTACTCGGTTCAAGCGCCGGGTACCGTTGGTTTTCGAGACCAGAATTACAACCGTAAAATGCTCAACTGCATGGAATGTGGCGTTCCAGTCGGAGTCATATTTGCAACCGAGGTGGGCTACAAGGTGCTCGGCCTTGCGTTTGTTGAGCGGTTCGAGCCCGAAAACGGATGGTTTGTTCTGCACGGTCCTGTTCATAAAGGCGGACCGGACCCTCGTTTTGCACCCGACATGAGTTATCTGAAGCACATGCCCGTCGATATTGAGTTTACCGGACAGGGTACGACCGACGACGAAAAGGTCCGCTATGCGTTAAGGCGCGAGCGATTGGGGCAGCAATGGTTCCGCAAACAGCTCGTTGCCGCCTATGATGGCCGTTGCGCGGTGTCGGACTGCGGCGTCAGCGAAGCTCTGGAGGCTGCACATATCGAGAATTACTCGGGACCCAAATCGCAGGTTGCCAGCAACGGCATTCTGCTTCGGCGCGATCTTCATTCCCTATTTGATGCTCACCTGATTTCGTTTGAGCCTGTTTGCGGCGAATATCGGCTGTGCGGATCGTACCTGCTGGATAAGACCGACTACGCTTCCTTTGCGGGTGCGACGCTAAGGCAGCCGAATGAGCGTCAGTGGCGACCCGATACGGTGTTTCTTGAGGCCCATCGCATTGAGTTCGATCGCTCGGAAAAGAAGCGTGAAAAGGCGGGGCTTCTGCCGTATTAGCGTATTTGGCTTTGGCATTCTTTGACGATCGTGTTGTTTGATCGGATCGCGTGGCGATGCAATCTCGCGCCCGCCCGCCGGTGCATGCTCTTCCTGATTTGTATAGCGAGAAGGGGCATGTATGAGCTGGCGAGGCGATATTGCGATGGGGAAGTACGGAAAACTGCCGTGTGCCCTTATCGACAACAATATGTTTCCGGGCGTAGAAGTTGATTGCGGGTCGTTTGTCGTCGCCTGCCCTTGCTGCGGCTCGCAAATACCGTGTCTCGACATTCGGTTCATCGATGCACGTGACAGGTTCAGCGACGAAGTGAGGAAACGTACGGGCGTTCATATGCCGGTGTATCCGGAGAAATGCCCTGTTTGTGGCCTCGATATCGTGTACGACGCCGGCGACGAGGGATAGGTGATGCGGAGGAGTTGGCTGTGAGTGTCTTTTGCCTCTACAAATAAATCCCCTCACCGAGTTGCTTGTGGAACTCGGCGTGATGGTCGCGTGCCCAGGTAAAGAGCGCCTGGTCAAAGTCGGTACGCGTGGCCGGGACGCCAAAGACGCCGGCAACTTCGACGCGTATAAACTCCAGTGCCGGCAGCTTGTTGATGGCAGTGAGGGCAAACGGGGACGAGGGCTCCTCGAACAGATAGCGGCTGCCTTGCAGCGCGTCGCAACTGGTGCACGTGTTGCCGAGCGACGGGGCTTTGGAGGCTCGCGCGCCTACGGGCTTGTAGCCGCAGCGCTTATGAAGGTAGTCGCGGATCTCGCCCGGTACGCAGCCAAGAGCGGGCACGATGGCGAGTGCGTTGGCGTTGGCCGTGTCGATGGCAATGTACCCGGCTTCGTTGGGCGCGTGCGCGATGGCGATGCTCTCGTCGTTATCGGTTCGATAGGGAATGCCGAAGGCCGCGACCGAGGTCTCTTTGTGACACTTCCAGCACTCGCGCTTGCCCAGTACTAGATATATATACGGCGCTGAGGGGTCGGATCGGTCAACACCGGGCAGCCACTCGGCAAAGGGCTCGGGGTTGACGCCGCTGGGTACATACCAGATCTTCTTGGTCCGGTCCCATTTGGCGCCCAGCGCCTTGGCTTCTTCTTTGTGCGAAAAGGGGACATCGAGCTCGGTGCGCATGGCGGCTCCTTGGTGCTGCAGGTGCAAGTGGCTCAAGGATACCGCAGGACGCAGACATCGCGGCGTTTTGCTGAGAAGTTGCGGCTTGGATGGGTTCGAGATGTGTTGGTCTCGGCCTCGGTGACTATTGGGGCGGTTTTGATTGACTGCGGAGTCAGCCGGGATAGGCACTTGGGTCGCTGACGCGGTTTTGTGTATGGGCAGGGTGGTTGCTTGGGCGGTTGGAGCTGCCAGCTGATTTGGCGACATAAAACAAAACAGCCCAGAGGACATAGCCTCTGAGCTGCGAACATTTGGTGGGCGTTAGAAGATTTGAACTTCTGACCTCTTCCGTGTCAGGGAAGCGCTCTCCCCCTGAGCTAAACGCCCGATCAAGGGTGCGCAAGCGCGCAAGGGATAATATAACGGAGCCTGAACTCGGTGGCAAGAACATTTTTAAAAATCGCTTACATTGTGGAATTCGGGGGCTTTGTCGCATCCATTTCAAAAGAGCCTGCTGCCGCGATTTGGCTGTCGCATAATGCAAGGCCATTGCGGTATCGAGCTATGGAAAGACGCCTGCGGAATTGTCCTACCGATAAGCGGACAAGCCTCCAGCTGGTGACTTCGCCGTGGTAAGGTAAGCCGAATTGTTTCCAGGCTGTTTCGGGGGAGTGGAATGAGCAAAGAGTGTGTCGAGCAGGTCGAAGGCGCAGGGGCTTCGGTGCCGATGACCGATATATCGAACATTGATGTGCCCGAGGGCACCGACGAGCTCAGCCGCAACACCCGTCGCGCATGGCGCGACCGCCTGAACAGCGCTTCGACGCGCAAGATGATCACGGGCGTCTTGGCTACGCTGGTGGGCGGTTCGTTTTGGGGCTTCTCGGGCACCAGCGCGAGTTTTTTGTTCGATACCTACCATGTCGATACGCTGTGGCTTATGAGCGTGCGTCAGATTCTCGCCGGCCTGCTCTTTATGGCTGTGGTTGTCACGCGCGACCGCGCACGCCTGGTCAAGCTTTGGACCACACCCGCCGATCGCAAGCAGCTGCTGCTCTTTACCGCCTTTGGCCTGCTGTTCAACCAGTTTTGCTATCTTTCGGCCGTGCGCCTGACGAACGCCGGAACCGCGACGGTGCTCCAGTGCCTGCAGCTCGTTATCATCATGGGCTACACCTGCGTGATCGATCGCCGCATGCCGCGTACTCGCGAAGTCATCGGCATTGGCCTGGCTCTGGGTGGAACCTTTTTAATCGCCACCGGCGGCGACCCCACCAGCCTGAATATCTCGCCGCTTGGCCTGGCAGCAGGTCTTATGTGTGCGGTCAGCGCCGCGTGTATGGCGGTGATTCCCGCCAAGATCCTGCCCGAATACGGCAGCCCCATCGTCACGGGCTCGGCAATGCTCACGGCGGGCGTGATCTCATGTGTCTTCGTGCAGCCCTGGGCGCATGTGCCGGCACTCGACGCTGCCGGCGTCGAGGCGCTCGCGGTGTTCGTGGTTATCGGCTCGTTTTTTGCTTACATGCTCTATATGCAGGGCGTTAAGGACATCGGCTCGGTGCGTGCGAGTCTCATCGGAACCGTGGAGCCCGTCTCGGCGACCATCACCAGCGCCGTTATGCTGGGCACGGTGTTTTTGCCGACCGACCTTATCGGCTTTGCCATGATCATCGTGATGATGTTCCTCACGGTGTAGCTGGCGCCGCTGCCAAGACGGAAAAGGTGTTGTGCCGCATTTTCGCCAATTGATGTCCGTGTCTGGAGTTTAGCTGTCGATGCTCAAAATGCCATAAACTAGTAACGTTATGGACTTTTTCATTGCGACTCAATTGCGAGGATTTCTTTATGGCTGGTAATCACTTTAAGGGCAGCGATAGCGGCCGTCCTGCAGTTCCGCCGCGTCCGAACGGGGCTGGTAAGGCCGGCACGCCGGGCGGCGCTGGACAGGGCGGTTCCGGTAAGCGCGTGTCCCCGGGCGAGACAGCGATGTTTACCGCTCTGTACGAGCAGTCTCAAAAGGCAAAAAAGACCGGCCGTGCAAGAGGGAATGTCTTTGCGGGCGGTGCAACCTCCACGTCGCAGCCGAGCGGGGCTCCTTCGGTACCCGCGAACAACGCAGGTGCTGCCAACGCCGCGAATGCCGCCGGCAACGTTAATGCCGACAAGGCCGCCAACAATACTCCCTCTGCCGGTGGCGCGGGGCTTACGGGTAACCTTGGCACGATTTACACCGGCGCCTCCGAGACTGGCACGTTCGCCCGCCTGGATGATAGCGGTGCCGAGTTTGCGGGCTCGGGTTCCAAGGAAGATTATTACGATTTTGGCTTGAACTACGGTGGCGACGCTTCGCCGAGTTCGACCTCTGACGGTCTGGTCCGTCATCGCCATCGCAAGGGCGAGCGCAAAAAGCGTCACACCGGCGCCATTATTGCCGTTGTAGTCGCGGTGCTTCTCGTTGCGCTTGGCGCAAGCGGCTTTATGCTGCTTAACTCGGCAAAGACCGTAAAGAGCGAAGCGAAGGAGGCTGTCGAGATCGTCGGTGGCCTTAAGGACAAGGTCACGTCGGGCGATTTTTCGACGCTGCCTGACGACGCGAAGAAGATCGATGAGCTCTGCGACAGCATGAAGGCGGAGACCTCGAGCCCGCTGTGGACGGCGGCATCGTTTATCCCGGTGTATGGCAGTGACATCAACGCAGCCCGCACCATGATCGACGCCCTGTCCGATGTCTCGAGCAACGCGCTGGTTCCCATGGCCGACAACCTTTCGCAGGCCACGCCCGGCAAGCTGTTCCAGGACGGCATGATTAACGTGTCCGCGCTGCAGGCGGTCGCCGATTCGCTTTCCAGCAGCTCGAAGGTGTTCAAGAGCGCCAACGAGAAGGTCCAGGGCATTGGCGATACTCATATTTCCCAGGTGACCGAGCTGGTCGATAAGGCCAAGGACGGCTTTGCCACCCTCAACGGTGCGGTTGACGCGGCGGAGAAGGTCGCCCCCGTCCTTCCCCAGATGC
>CAUDDU010000034.1 GCA_958448375.1 uncultured Collinsella sp. | reverse complement strand
CGAGGTCCAGGCATCGCCCGAGGCACCAACGATACGAGCAGCGGTCGATTTGAGGTTGTAGGTCGACTGCAGCCCGACCAGCCCCTCCAGACGCTCGGCGGTCTTTTGAGCCTCGGAGAGCTCAGCAACCTTAGAGGTCAGCTCCTCGTTTTGCTTCTTGAGCTCGTCGAGCGTGTCCTGCGACGCCGTAAGGTTAGAGAACACGTTGCCGATGGCATTGAAAGGAGCCGCCACAGCCGAACCCACAAAGCGCACCGGCGAGGTAATCGTCGTTACGCCCGAACGCACGGCATGAATCGGTCCTGCCTCGCCCTCGCGGATGTAAAACGTCAGCAGCAACACCGAAATCAGGCTGAAAACAATCAACGGGCGCATACCCGTTGATTGTCGCTTGGTATTCAGATTTGTGGAGAAACCCGAAGATCGTGCCAAATGGAATCCACCTTTTGGAAATTAAGCATTGGTCTGGACGAAGCCGCCATCAAACGCATTGGCCTCGAGCACGCGGGCACAGCCGTTAACGACGTTATCGAGCGCCGTGGGGCTGACGTTGACCGAAACACCGGTCTCATCGCGCAGGCGCACGTCGAGACCGCGCAGCAGCGCGCCGCCACCGGTCAGCAAAATGCCGTAGTACATAAGGTCCGAGGCGAGATCGGGAGGCGTGGCATCGAGGGCGTCCTTGACGGCCTTGGCCATCTCGTCGAGCGGCTTGTTGAGCGCGCGACGAATCTCCTCGCTCTCGATGCGCACGGTCTTGGGCAGACCGGTGATCACGTCGCGGCCGTTGACCTCGACGTCGAGCTCGTCCTTGAGCGGCACGGCGGAACCGACCTTGATCTTGATGTCCTCTGCCGTACGCTCGCCGATGGCCAGGTTGTAGGCATCGCGAACGTGCGTGAGGATGGCCTGATCGAACTCGTCGCCGGCAATACGGATGGACTGCGAGACGACAATGCCGCCCATGGCGATAACGGCGACCTCGGTGGTACCGCCGCCGATGTCGATGACCATGGAGCCGGTGGGTTCCTCGACGGGCAGGTCGGCGCCGATAGCGGCGGCCATGGGCTCCTCGATCAGGTAGGCCTGGCGGGCACCGGCCTGGATCGTGGCCTCAAAGACAGCTCGCTTCTCGACCGACGTGACGCCGGAGGGAACGCAGACGACAACGCGCGGACGCGGGGTCCACGGATAGCGCTTCTCGGAAGCCTTGTCGATAAAGTAGCGAAGCATGGCCTCGGTAACATCGAAGTCGGCGATGACGCCGTCCTTCAGGGGACGAACGGCCACGATGTTGCCGGGCGTACGGCCGAGCATGCGCTTTGCCTCGATACCGACCGCCAGGATGCGCTCGTCGTTCTTGTCGATGGCGACAACAGAGGGCTCGCGGATGACGATGCCCTTGCCGCGCACGGAGACAAGCGTATTTGCGGTGCCGAGGTCGATGGCAAGATCGCCCGCATAGCTACCGAAGAACATATCCATCAAAGAAAACAACGCAACTCCTGATGTGTTGGATGATTGCTGGAAAACTACTAGTTCATGATACTAGCGCAAGCCCGGCACCTCACTTGCGGTGAAGCGCCGGGCAAAGCTAAATCCCATAAGGTCACTACTGGTTGTCAGCAGCCGAGAAATCCATATCGAGCGAGGAAACGGCCCAGCCGATATGGTTGTCGGAGCGCACGAATTTGACGGTGTACTCCTGCTCGCCGCCCTTGGACAGCGATGCCTTAACCTTGGCGGTCGTCTCGGTCATGGACTGATCCATGCCCTCGACGGACACGGTGGCACCCTGCGGAATCGAGGAGATGATCATCGACTTGGCGTCCTCGGACAGGCTCGAGGCCAGGCAAGACTCGGCCTTTGCGGTGTCACCGTCGCCGGCAGCCTGGAACAGATCGGTAACGACAGACTCCTGGGACGGGAAGCCAAAGCCGCGCGTGTAGGCAAAGCCCAGACCGCCCGCGGCGATCAAAATGAGCAGAAGCAGCACGATGAAGACTTTGAGACCCGTGTGGCGATGGCGACGACGGACCTTGGCCTGCTTACGGTCCTGACGGTCCTGCTGGACCATCTCGGACTCGGACAACGTAAAGAAGCCGGTGTCCGAGGGATCGGGCATAAACTGACCGGTCGCGCCCGTAGGATCGAGCGGATCGACGGCAGGAGCGTCCATCGCGGGCGCCGGAGCCGTGGCCATAGCCGTCTGGGCAGACAGTGCGGCAAGCGAATCATGCACGCGGGCAAGCTCATCGGCCTGCTCGGAAGTGAGCTGGTAGATGCCATCGACAGTAGCGGCGTTAAAGGCGTCGAGTGCGTCGGAGGGACGGCCGGCGGCAGAAAGCGCCTGACCCATGCCGGCATTGAGCGCACGCGTGTCGTCGCGGGGGCCGGCAAAGTCGATAGCCGTGCGGTAGGTCTCCACGGCATCCGCCGGACGGCCGAGCTTAATGAAGCAACGACCGAGCTCGCCGAGTGCGGCGGCGGGAGCCGGATTGGCGCCGTCGATGGCAGCCTGACGGAAGGCAGTACCCGCGTTGGCATAATCGCCCGACTGGAACAGCGCATTGCCCAGGCCCAGATAGGCCTTGAACGGCGTGGCATAGGAAGCATCCTGCGTAGCAGCAGAGAACGCCTGGGCGGCCGTCGTGTAGTCGCCCACGGCGGCGAGCGCCTTGCCGCGGTTGGTGAGCAGCGCGCCGCGCTTGCCGTAGGTGCCGTCGTTGAGGGCGGCAGCATAAGCCTCGGCGGCCTCGGCATACATGCCCAGGTGCATCAAGGCGTTGCCACGAAGGTGATCGGCCTCGCCCATAATCTCATCGGGAGTCTTTGCCGCCCCAAGCATCTGGGCTGCAGCGGAAAAATCACCCGCGCGGTAAGCGGCGCGGCCCTGTTGGATCAGCTGGCTATTCAAGGAAGTCCCCTTTACTCGTGAACGATCTCGACATGGACGATCTCGTCGCCGGCACGCAGCTGCGAAATCACATCGAGACCCTCGACCGTGGTACCAAAGACGGTGTAACCGGAATCGAGGTTATGCTGGGCGCCCAGGCAGAAGTAGAACTGCGAACCCGCGGAATCGGGGTCCATGGAGCGTGCCATGGCAAGGGCACCATCGACATGGCTGTTGCGCGGATTGGTGGCAAACTCGCCCTTGATGCAGTAGCCGGGGCCGCCGGTACCGGGCATGCCGTCGGGGCCCTCAAGACCAGCGGCGACGTCGGCGCCGGACATATCGCGGGTATTGGGGTCGCCGCCCTGGATGACAAAACCGGGCACATAGCGATGGAACTTAAGGCCATCATAGAAGCCCATCGTAGAAAGCTCGCAGAAATTCGCGACATGAATGGGAGCGCCCTCGCCGTCAAACTTGACCTTGATGGTACCCTTCGACGTCTCGATAACGGCGCACTCGTCGCCGGCAAGCTGATACTCGGGCGTGTAGAGCTCTTTCTTAAAACCAAACATGTGGTTCCTTCCTCGTGCGTTTAAAGCATATTTGTAAGAATTGTAGCAATAAGCATGCGCTTACATCAATTGCGCACGTAGGTTATGCCGACTATGGCGAACTAATTTTAGGAACGCTGCTGCGGCTTCCAGGAGCCCACATTGGCGTCGTACTGATTCAGCGCGCTGTTGCCGCCCTGTGCGATGGGCGCCAGGATCTCGCTTTGGTGAGAACTCATCGACTCGCCATCGGGAATGGCCAGCGAGATGTCCCAACTCTGGCAGATCACGTCGACGCGCTCGTACATCCACTCGGCAAGCTGCTTTAAGTGGGCGATGTCATCCGCATAGACCGTATCGTCCTGGTACTTAAGGTTGTTGAGCTCATCTTGCGTCTTTTTGATCTGGTCGCGCAGGGCGTAGGCACTCTGCGACAGCTCCTGACGGGTGGACAGCGGCGTTCGGAGATAGCCGTTGTTAAAGGAATCGATGACCTCGCCGATCTGGTCCTCGTCACCGTAGGACACGATGGTCTGATACAGACCGTCGAGCCTGGTATAGAGCTGATCATCGGTCAGCACGGTTTCTTCCTGGACCACCTCGGCAGAATCGTCTTGCTTGGTATCGTCCTCAGTCGCCTCGCCCTTTTGGCGCGTGGGGAAGGTGGTTTGTGCAGCTTGGCCAAACTGGTCGTAGAAGCCAGGCATGACACCCATGGGATCGGTCGTCACGAACCAATAGGCACCGCCGCAAACGACGGCAAGTACCGCGATGACGATGAGCGGCTTGGGGATATGACGCTTGTGCTTGTGATAGGCGTCCTCGTCGGGATGCACTTTGCGCTTGGGTTTTTGAGCATCGTCGTGCAGGGAAACGGGCGTGGGAATATCGACCTTGGGGATACCGAAATCCTTATCGAAAGCCGGCAGCACGCAGGTCTCGTTAGGATCGGCGGCGTCCGAAAGAACCGCGGCAGCTGAGGCGGGCGCATGCGGCACCTCGGTATCGATCTGCTCTTGCGTTAGGCGCGGAAAGCCCGCCGTGCGGCCCGCTGCCAGGTCGGATGCGGCCGCGTCCTCGGAGAGGATACCCGGAGCGGGGCGTCCGCATTTGGGACACGTACGATCGTGCGGAGAAAGACGGGCACCGCAGCCCTCGCAGAACACGAACTCGGTGTGCTCGGGGCCATCGCCCGGACCCACATAGGCGTTGCAGTAGGGGCAGAACGAGGCGCCGTCCTCGATAGTCTTAAGGCAATGCGGACAGATCACGGCATCCTCTTTTCGAAGCAATTCAAACAATCGAGGTTAGAGCATAACATCGCCACGGCCCCACAGGAGCAAGGCACCAATTCAACATCGCCAGGGCGCGTAGTTACTTCTTCTTTTTGCTTGGCATCGAGACTTTGATGCCTTGGGCGGACTTGGTCACGCGAGAGCGCTTGGCTCCGGTACTCCTCTTTTTCTTGGGCTGGGCCTGGGCCACGCCCTCGAGTGCACGGGCCTCGGCCTCGCGAGCGGTGCGATCTTCGCGGCGCTGCGCCATGTCGGCGGCGACGCGCTTGGCAAAACGCTCGGCCGTCGAACCCGTCGAGCTCACCTTGCCGCCACCGCGACCCAGGTGGACGCGCACACCACGGCCAAAACCAGTTGCGGCATGACGACGACGCGGCTTGAGCGAATCCATCATCGTGGCGAGCTTAAAGAACACCGAGCAGGTAAAGACCACGATAACAGCCAAGATAACCATCTGGCCCATCGACAGGTTGGCAATAGACAGCAGCTCCGGGAATCCGATAACGCCCACCAGGATGCCGGCGACTACAAACACAAAGAGCACCACACGTAAGGGCGTGAGAGGCTGCGAGATGCGCCAGATTAGGCTGACGCTCGCCGCGCACGACGTAAGCAGGCACATCGTAGACAGCGTGAGCTGGCGAAAGCCAAACACGCGCGCCACAAAGATATCGAGCGCCGCAGCCAAAATGACCGCAATCGACGCCGGCAGTGCACGCTTGAGTACGTTCGTCAAAAACGCACCCTTCACACGAGCATTGTTGGGCTCCAGGCCCAACACAAAGCCCGGCGCGCCGATGCAGAAGAAGTTAATGAGCGTCATCTGGATGGGCTCGAAGGGGTACGGCGGCAGCGCGATACACAGCGCCGCCAGGCCCATCGAGAACAGCGTCTTGGTCAGGAACAGTGAGGCCGAACGCTGCAGGTTGTTGATGGAGCGACGGCCCTCGGCCACCACGGCGGGCATAGAGGCAAAGTCGTTGTCGACGAGTACGATCTCGGCCACGTTGCGCGCGGCATCAGAGCCAGCCGCCATGGCGACGGAGCAGTCGGCCTCCTTGAGCGCCAGCACGTCGTTGACGCCGTCGCCCGTCATGGCCACGGTGTGCTCGCGGCGCTTGAGCGCCCGCACGAGCTCGCGCTTCTGCTGCGGGGTCACACGACCAAAGACATGGTAGCGGTCCACTGCGGCATCGAGCTTGGCCGGCGTATCGAGCGTCGTGGCGTCCACATAAGCGTCCGCCCCCGGCACGCCCACCACGCGCGCGATCGACGACACCGTACGCGGGTCGTCGCCACTGATCACGTTGAGGGTCACGCCCTGCTCGTTAAAGTAGCCGATGGTTTCGGCCGCCGAAGTACGGATCTCGTCGCGGATGGTCACAAAGCCCACGGGCTCGGCCTCGCCCACCATATCGCCATCGGGCGAAAAGCCGTCCACGCGCGCTACCACGAGCACGCGGCAGGTATCGGCAAGCTCGGCGACACGGTTCTCGACCTGCGAAAACACACGATCGGAGAGCACAAACTGCGCCGCACCCATCACATAGGAGCCCTGCGCAAACGACGCGCCGCTCCACTTTTTGGAGGACGAGAACGGAATGACCGACAGCGGCTCAGACACCTCGACCGGGCGATCGGCGTAATAGTTGAGCAGCGCCTGGCAGGTCTCGTTGGCATCGGCCGAAGTCGCACGCGCGACGTTAGCCAGCGCAAAATCGAGCACCGTGGTATCGACGGGAACGGCCGCCTCGTCCGAGCCGGCGTCTAGGCTCACGCCCTCAACCGGCAGCGGATACGTGCCCTCGACCTCCATGCGGCCCGACGTGATGGTGCCCGTCTTGTCCAGGCACAGTACGTCGACGCGAGCGAGCGTCTCGATGCAGTAGAGCTGCTGCGCCAGCACCTTGCGGCGGGCCAGGCGCACCGTGGCGATGGCGAGCACCGACGAGGTCAGCAGCACCAGGCCTTGCGGGATCATGCCCAGCAGGGCGCCCACCGTGGACAGCAGCGCCGACGAAGGCACATGACCAGCCAACAGCTCGGAGAAGCACCACGAAAGCGCGCTATCGCCCGGGGTTCCCGCGGCATCCCACAGCTCGCTCACACTCGAGGCAAACAACGCCAAACCGAGCGGGATTATGATGATGCTCGCAAAGCGCACGATGGCGTTAAGCGCGTTCATGATCTCGGAATTGACCTTTTTGACGTACTTGGCCTCGTTATTAATTTTGGCCACGTAGTTGTCGGCGCCGACATGGATCACGCGGGCGCGCAGCAGGCCCGAGTCGATAAAGCTGCCGCTCATGAGCTCGGAACCGGGCTGCTTCTTAATAAGGTCGCTCTCGCCCGTCAGCAGGCTCTCGTTCACGAGCGCCTCGCCCGATACCACCACGGCGTCGGCCGGAATCTGGTCGCCGCGCCCCAGGCGGATGATGTCGTCGAGCACGATCTGGTCCAGGTCGAGCTCCACCTCGGCGCCGTCGCGCACCGCGATGGCCTTCTTGGAGGTCAGCAGTGTGAGCTTATCGACCATCTTCTTGGAACGCATGGACTGGATGACGCCAATAGCGGTATTAAGGAACACCACGAACAGGAACGTCAGATTCTTAAACGGACCGGTCAAAATGACCAGGAACGCCAAGACCACGTTGATCAAGTTGAACAGCGTGCAGAGGTTCTCGATGATGAGCTCGCGGACCGACTTGGTCTTAAGCTCCATGTTGCGGTTGATCTTACCAGCGGCGATGCGCTCCTCGACCTCGGCGGTCGAGAGTCCGCGCTCGATATCCGTTGCTGCCATACCACGTCCCATCACGTCGCGTCGGTATAAGAAAACCGCCCGGACCATGCGAGGTTCGGACGGTCTTACGTTCGAGGGTGCCCCATGTTGGATTCGAACCAACGGCCTTCTGCTCCGGAGGCAGACGCTCTAATCCCCTGAGCTAATAGGGCGAACGTTAGGCATTATACCCAAGAGCGCCACGGGCTAACAAAATAATAGAAAAAGCTTTGCAATTACGTGGGAGACGCGCCGCGACGGCGCGCTTTAGGCGGCAAAAGCAAGTCAGATAGTATAAACTCTCATGCACATATATAACGGCTCGCGATGCGGGCCGTTTTTGCAAGGGCTATCCATCGAGGTGAGAGGCACACCATGATTGCGATTTTAAAGCAGAGCGCCAGCGACGAGGCCGTAAGCCACATTGTCAGCTGGATCGAGAAAAAGGGACTCAAAACCGATGTCTCGCGCGGCGAGAACGAGACCATCATCGGCCTGGTGGGCGACACGACTAAGATCGACCCGTTCCTGCTCGAGTCCATGGACGTCG
>CAUDDU010000033.1 GCA_958448375.1 uncultured Collinsella sp. | reverse complement strand
CACCACCGAGGAGGCTATTCGCGCCGTGCCGCGCTATATCCGTTGGGGCGCATATGGCTTGGGCGCCACTAAGTGGCAGGTCGTTTCCAAGATCGTGCTTCCTTCCGCCTTTGGCCGCATCGCCACCGGCATCGTCCTTGCCATCGGCCGTGCCATTGGCGAGACTGCGGTGGTGCTCTACACCATGGGCCAAGCCATCAATCTACCTATTTCGCCGCTCGATTCCGGCCGCCCCATGACGGTCCATCTGTACCTGCTTGCCAACGACGGCATCAACATGAACGCAGCCTACGGCACCGCGCTCTTGCTGATGGTGATCATTTTGGCCTTCAACCTGTTTGCGCGCTTCCTGTCGCGCAAGCGTCGCTAGTTAAGGAGTCCCATGTCCGTTTATCAGTCCGCTCCCACGTTGGAGCAAGCGGCCATTACGGCCAAGGATTTCAACTTTTGGTACGGTGACTTTCATGCGCTGACGGGGCTTGACCTCAACATCGCCAAAAACGCCATCACCTCCTTCATTGGCCCTTCGGGCTGCGGTAAGTCGACGTTTTTGCGTTGCATCAACCGCATGAATGACCTGATCGAGGGCACGCGCGTCGAGGGCACCATGACGCTCGACGGCAACGATATCTATGCCGAGGGTGTCGACCCGGTCGATCTCCGTCGTCGCGTGGGCATGATCTTTCAACAGCCCAACCCGTTTCCCAAATCCATCTACGAGAATGTCGCCTTTGGCCCTCGTCTGCAGGGCGTGACTAGCAAAAGCGACCTCGATGATATCGTGGAAGAATCGCTCAAGCGCGCCAACCTCTGGAAAGAGGTATCCAATCAGCTCAACAAGGATGGTTTGGCGCTCTCGGGCGGTCAGCAGCAGCGTTTGTGCATCGCGCGCGTGCTTGCGGTGCAACCCGATGTCCTTCTGATGGACGAGCCCTGCTCCGCCATCGACCCCACGTCCGTCTCTAAGGTCGAGGATCTGATGGCCGAGCTGGCGCCCGAGATGACGATCATCATCGTCACGCATTCAATGCAGCAGGCAGCTCGTATTAGCGATTACACCGCGTTCTTCTTGCAGGAAGTTGCCGGCGAGCCCGCCACGCTCATCGAATATGGTCAAACCGACGCGATCTTCACCAGTCCGGTGGATTCGCGGACGGAAGACTATATCACCGGCCGTTTTGGCTGATCGGCGCGACTAGTCCCAAGCCGATCGGACCTGGTCCGGTGCGTATTCACTGTGCGGGCGGCATGACCGCACCCAACTGATTGGAGTGAACCATGCGCAAACTGTTTTCCCGTCAGCTCATCGAGGCCCGCCACGAGATGCTGAGCATCTACGAGGCCGTCGATCTGGCCCTCCACGATGCCGTTAAGGCCTATGTGACCGACGACCGCAAGCTCGCCACCAAGACCAAGAAGCGCACGCTTTCGATTGACGCGCGCTGCGCTAACTTGGAGGCCGTGTGCTACAACCTAATCGCCACGCAGTCGCCGGTCGCCTCCGACTTCCGCTTGCTGCAGACGATCATCTACGTCGACTTTAACCTGCAGCGCATGACCGATAAGGTTCGCCAGATCTGCCGCGCCACGCGTCATATGATCAAGGCCGACATCTCGCTGCCCCAGGAGCTTGTCGGCACGGTCGAGGCCGAGGCTGAGGCCGTCTACCAGGTGCTGGGCTCTTCGCTTTCCGCGCTCGTCACCAATGATATGTCCATCATCTGCAACTTGGCCGTCGAGGACGAGCCAGTGCACGCCGCCTATGAGAAGTTCTTCCGCACCTTTAACCGTATGGATACGGGCGACTTTATGGACGACGACAGCAACTATGACGACCTGCGCCGCGCCATCATGGTTTCGCGCTACCTCGATCGCATCGCTTCGATTTCTATCGATGCCGCCTGCCGTCTGACGTTCCTTTTGACCGGCCAGCGCATGACTGCCGGCGATATCGCCCGCACGGACGAGGACGAGCTCGAGAGCATGCGCGTACCTTCGGGCGAGGGCGTTATCATGAGGCCTGCCGTCGACGCGCACTACGTTGCCAAGGTGCCTGCTAACGAGGTCAGCGAGGGTCTTCGCTACCTGCTCGATCATCTTGAGGACGAGGACGATGGCGAGGACGACGAGGAGTA
The DNA here is from genome assembly GCA_958448375.1 of uncultured Collinsella sp. Taxonomy (GTDB): domain Bacteria; phylum Actinomycetota; class Coriobacteriia; order Coriobacteriales; family Coriobacteriaceae; genus Collinsella. The sequence goes on along the minus strand of CAUDDU010000033.1, from coordinate 6,098 downwards.
AGTAACCCCGTTCGTCGAAAGATTGTAAATACCTAAGTGAGCGCGGCCTTGCACATGCGGGGCCGCGCTCTTGCGTTAGCATGGGACTACTTGTTTGGCTGTCAGCGGAGGCGATTAGCAATGGATAACTATTTGGACTTGATGCGCGCTCGCCGCGAGCAGATTCTGGAACGTTTTTATGCGGCGCTCGATCGCGCAGGCCGTCCCCACGACGCCGCGAGCCTCATTGCCGTGTCCAAGACCGTTGGTGTCGATGAGACCGTTGCCGCCATCCAGGCGGGGTATCGCCATTTTGCCGAGAACCGCCCGCAGGAGCTGGTTCGCAAGCTCACGGGTCTGGCGGAGCATCCGGAGCTGCCCGAGGTGCGCTTCGATATGATCGGCAACCTGCAGACCAATAAGATCAATGCGGTGCTGGGCTCAGCCGAGCTGATTCACTCGGTGGGTTCGCTGCATCTGGCGCAGGCGATCGCGAGCCGTGCTGTCCGCAAGATTGAGGCAGGCGAGCTCGCCGGCCCCCAGCGTGTGCTCATTGAGGTCAATGTGAGTGGTGAGGAGTCGAAGGGAGGCTTTTCGCCCGATGAGATTCGCGCCGCCGCGGGTGAGCTTGCGGAACTTGAGGGAATTTGCGTGCAGGGGCTTATGACTATGGCGCCCCGGGGGAATAAGGATGTGGCACGCCGCACCTTTGCGGGGCTTCGTGAGCTGAGGGATGAGCTGGAGGCGGCGCATCCCGATTTGAACCTGCCTGAGCTTTCCTGCGGCATGAGCGAGGACTTTGAGCCTGCCCTTGAGGAGGGCTCTACGCTCGTTCGCCTGGGCAGGGTAGTATTTAGCCCGGAGTTTGCAGTAAAATAAGGCTCTGAAGTGCGCACTGATTATCGGGGCGCCTGCACTAAACCGCGAGAGGACACAACCATGGGCTTCCTTGACGAGATTAAAAATAAGATGCACCTGGGCGGCCAGCAGGGTTACGACCAGGGTTATGGCCAAGACGACGACTACGGCTACGATGACGGCTACGACGATGGCTATCAGAACAACGGCTACAGCGGTGCTTCGGGCGAGGGCTTCTACACCCAAGACGAGCCGAGCAACGGCCTGCTGGGTCAGACGCGTCGCGGTGAGGCCGAGTCGGTCGCGGTGTACACGCGCTCCGGTCAGCTGGTCGGCGATGACTCCCGCCATGCCACGACGTATAACCCGCCTTCGCGCTCGCAGGACAGTGTTGCGAGCGGTTATCGTCCTGGTGCCTATGACACGCCGTCTAGCTACGCCGAGAACACCCGCGCCCGTGCCGCCGCTGCGCCCGCGCCTGCACCGAGCGATGCCTCGGCCTATGCGAGCAATATCATCAACGCCACGCCGCAGCTGCCGGCCTATGTCCTGCGCCCCGAGAGCTATGACGACGTGGAAACCGTGGTTCGCCGCGTTCGCACCAAGCAGCCTGTCGCACTGATTTTTGTGGGCGTACGCACCGAAGTTGCCAAGCGCGTCTTGGACTTCTCTTACGGCTTTGCCTGCGGTCTGGGCGCCACGGTCAAGGAGGTGGGCGACCGCGTGTTCATGGTGTTGCCCGCCGGCTGCGAGGTCAAAGATTCCGATCTCAAGAAGCTTCGTGCGGACGGCTACCTTAAGTAAAGACAAGACGAGGAGATTCCCATCAACATCTACACTATCGTCCAGCTGGTCAACACGCTGTTCAACTTCTATTCCACACTCATTGTCGTCTACTGCTTTATGACGTGGATTCCCATGAAGCAGGGTGGTTTGCTTCAGGATATTGCCGCGGTGCTTGATAGCGTGTGCGGTCCGTGGCTCAACCTGTTCCGTCGTTTCATCCCGCCGATGGGCGGTATCGATTTTTCGCCGGTCGTTGCGATTATTGCGTTGCAGTTGGTGCAGAGGCTGGTTCTGCAGCTTCTTATAGGTATACTCGTATAGAACTGACTTAGTAACTTACGTCGGGCGTGTAGCGCCGAGGCGATGAAAAAGGAGACTTGTTATGGCTATTACCCCCGCAGACATCCAGGCTCAGACTTTCTCTGAGGCCAAGCGTGGCTACGATCCTGCCGAGGTCGACGTCTTCTTGGAGACGCTGTCTTCCGAGGTTGACGCTATGCTCGCTAAGATCGTTGACCTTAAGGGTCGTCTGACTGCTACCGAGCAGCAGCTTGCCGATGCGCAGGCTCAGCTTGCCCAGGCTCAGGATGCCCCCGCCCAGGCCGTTCCTGCCGCCCCCGTGGCTGCTCCCGCCCCTGACTTCTCCGCTCAGGAGCGCCAGATTTCCGCTGCCCTGATCGCTGCCCAGCAGACCGCTGAGACCATCGTCAACGATGCCAATGAGAACGCTGAGCGTATCCGCAACGAGGCTGACGCCAAGGCACGCGAGGTTATCCGCCAGGCTCTGACCGAGAAGCAGGCCGAGCTCGAGGAGATCGATCGTCTCAAGGCTTCCCGTGAGGAGTTCAAGGCCGAGTACCTCAAGCTCATCCAGCACTTCATGGACGATGCCCAGAACTCCTTCCCGGCCGACCTCATGGCCTCCACGCCGGTCGGTTCCGCCGCTTCTCCTGCGGTGACTGTTCCCGCCGAGCCGCTGCCCGTCGCTGACCCGGTTGTCCCCGTGGCCGATCCCTTCGCCCCGATCGACAACTTTGCCGCCGACGACCTGGACTAACATTCGGTCTACAATTTAGTGCCTAGAAAGGACCCGCAGCTTGCGGGTCCTTTTTTATGACTGTGCCGGGGTGCGTAACATAAAAAACCGAGCCCTGCACATAGTGGCGCAGAACTCGGCGAATGGGTGAGCGGTAAAAGGTAGGTTTTAGGGCATGTGCCAAAAACTACTTGAGGAGGAAGTCGGGGAGGGGAATGGTACGTGCCTCGCGATGCTCGGGATCGGCGATGTGGTCGGCAGGATATCCACAGACGAGCATGTGATAGGGATAAACGCCTTTGGGCAGATTGAACTGCTCCTGTGCCACCTCAGGCTTAAAATGGCATACCCAGCACGTTCCCAGGCCCTGCTCGGTGGCCTCCATCATCATCTGATCGCACACGATGGACGTATCGATTTCACTGGAATTCATCTGGTCATAGGGGCGCACCCAAGCATCATCGGTAACGCTGCAAATAAGGAAGACAAGCGGAGCTCCAAAGATAGACCCATCACGAGCAAACCGAGGCTGACAAGCAGCAGCCTTCTCCAGAAGCTCAGGCGTATCCAACACCATCACACGGGTTGGATGATTATTACAAGCAGAAGGAGCAATACGCCCAGCCTCAACAATGGCATCCACCACAGCCTGCTCCACAGCCCGAGCCTCAAACAAACGACAAGAATGCCGACCCCGAGCCAGATCCAAATAAGACATACAAGCCCTCCAACAATTAAAAATCAAACAAACCCAAAATAACCCAAACAGTACCCAAAGCAGCAATCAGCCAATCGCTCATCGAATACCAAAGTAAAACCCCGAGCAATCAAGGGCCATCACAGCAAAGGCCCCACCACGCTCAATCCCTCAGCCAAAGTTCCCAATGGTGGTACGTAAGGGAGCGGGCCCGACCACTAATACCTTTTGAACGACTCTGCTTGCAGCCGGAGTGAAAAAGGTATTAGTGGTCGGGCCCGCGACCGGTGGGATACGTACCCCCAATTAACTGTTCTTCATGACAATCGAATCCACAACATCGGCCACATTCTCGCAGCAGTCGGCGCAGTACTCCAGGAAGGCATATACGTCACGCCAAGCGATGACCTCGAGCGGGTCCTTGCCGTTAACGTGCAGGTTGCGCATGGCGTTGATGTAGAGCTCGTCGGCCTCGGACTCGATGGTGTTGATCTGGATGACCAACTCGCGCAGCGTTTTGGACTTGCGGTAGTTGGGAAGCTCGACCATCAGGTCCTTCATGGCGCGGCAGGCATCGGTTACCTTGTGGGCGATGACGATGGCGTCGGGATGGATGCTCTGAATGTTGGTGAAGTAGACGCGTTGCACGACGCCCTCGATGCGGTCGAGCACAGTGTCGAGCGAGCAGCTCATCAGGTCCAGATCCTCGCGCTCAAGCGGGGTGATAAAGGCAGTGAGCAAGGCATCCTCGAGCTCATGGTGCTTCTTGTCGGCCGCATGCTCAATCGCATGCATCTCCTCGAGCATGTCGTGGATCTGCGCGGGATCAAAGTTCTCAAAAATCTTGATGAGCAACTCTGCGGCCTGGACAGCAAGGTCGGCGCAGGCGACGTAGTTGTCAAAGTAGAACGAATCGGGTTTCTTTGCCATGGGTGGGTCCTTTCGAGGCGAAGACGGGTGGGCGAAGTGTTGCGGTCCGGATGGACGTTCGGTTTGACTAGAGGAACATCATGAACAGCTTGGCCATGACAAAGCTGATGAGTCCACAGGCGGGGAAGGTGAAGAACCAGGTGAACATCATGTCTTTGACGACGCCGAAGTTGATGGCTGAGAGGCGCTTGACGGCACCGACGCCCATGATGGCGCAGGTCTTGATGTGTGTGGAGGACACGGGGATGCCGGTAAGGGTGGCAAGCAGCAGGTTCGCGGCGCCCGCGAGGTCGGCGGAGAAGCCCTGATACTTCTCGAGCTTAACCATGCTCTGGCCGACGGACTTGATGATGCGCTCGCCACCCACGCTGGTGCCGATACCCATGGTGGCCGAGCACAGCAGCATAATCCAGATGGGGATGCCCGCATCGCCGACGCTGGTCTGGCCGTTTGCGAAGGCCACGCCTAAAAAGAGCACGCCGATGAACTTCTGTCCATCCTGCGCGCCGTGCATAAAGCTCATGGCCGCAGCGCTCGCGATCTGAGCGTATTTAAAGAAGACATTGGCACGTCGCCTGTTGGCGGCGGCGAAAAGAATCGAGACGAGTTTGCACAGGACCCAGCCCATGACAAAGCCCAGGCCGATGGAGAGCGCCAGGCCGTAGATGACCTTCATCCACTCGTGGACGTTGACGCTGCTCGCGCCGCCGAGGGCGATAGCGGCACCGGTCAGGCCGGCGATAAGGCTGTGGCTTTGCGAGGTGGGGATGCCAAAACGCGACGCTGTGGCGCCGTAGACGACGATGGAGAACAGGGCCGCGCACAGGCAGGCGAGCGCCATGGTGCTGTTTCCGCCAAAGTCGACGATATGTGAGATGGTGTTGGCGACGCTCGCGTTAAAGTGCGTCATGATGAGCACGCCGAGGAAGTTGAATGCGGCGCTCATGAGAATGGCGGCGCGGGCGGGCATGCAACGCGTAGTGACGCAGGTCGCGATGGCGTTGGGCGCGTCGGTCCATCCATTGACGAAGATGGCGCCGAGCGCGAGGATCACGGTGACGGCAAGGACTGGGTTCGACACAATTTGGCCGAGGAAGGTTGAGAACGTTACGTCCATATATGGGCTTTCTCGAAGTTTGCAGGCACGTTACAAAAACATGATAAATCGTATCACCTCCTGCGGGTTTCTTTACCGAGTTCTGATGTGAGAAGTGGATTTTTTGGCACTAAAATTGAATATTAGTCCTGTTGACCGCGGGTATTCTTTTTGCTAACACGCCATGAGGACGCGTGTGCGCGCTCCAACACCCCAAAACCACAGTCTGTTCGCTTTACAACATGCAAACATGCGTTCGATAATAGGGGCATGGAATATCGACAGACAGATGGCAAAACTCGGCGCGTGCACAAGCAGTATGTGGACGTCGTGGCTCGCATCCTCGCGGGCGGACAAGTCGTGCCGGTTACCGTCTGCTGGGTCGACGGTCGCTGCTTTACAATTGACGAGATTGTCTCGTCCACGGGCTTTGGCTTAACGGTTCACGGTGTTCGTACGGCAACGTATAAGGTTCGTTTTGGCGGGCATGCGACCGAGTTGTATCTGGAGGACCAGACGCGTGAACGACCAGATGGCTCGCAGGCCCATCTGATGCGTTGGTGGGTCTGGGCGTTTGATCGTACGCTTGAGGGCGAGCGCCGTAGGTAAGGACGCACGGCGTTCGGGTACAATGACAGGAATCTTGTTAGCTACTGCGCCGTTAGTTGTGGCGCTTTTTGAAAGGACGAACCTATGAACGATATCCAGGGCTATCA
>CAUDDU010000032.1 GCA_958448375.1 uncultured Collinsella sp. | reverse complement strand
CTGATGGGTCATCTCGCCGAAATGAAGATTCCCGCTAAGTCCGCTTCCTCCGCTCTGGAGGACGCCTATGTTGCCATGGTCCGCAAGCAGCTTGCCTCGGTGATCGAGGCCCGCGCCCAGGAAGTCGAGGCCGCCAAGCTGGCCGAGGAGCAGGCCGCTGCCGCCGAGGAGGCAGCACGCGCTGCCGAGGCAGAGCGCGAGCGCATCGCCGCCGAGAAGGCACGCGAGCAGGAGCGCCGCCAGTTCGCCGCCGCCCAGGCTGCCGAGGAGGCCGCCCGCGCCGAGGCCGAGGCCAAGAAGAAGGCCGAGCAGGAGCGTCTTGCCCGCGAGAAGGAGGAGGCTGCCCGCGAGGCCCAGCGCCGCGCCGTTCCCGCTTCCGACTCCGGTTCGCGTTTCCGCTCATTGCTTGACCAGATCGCCGCACAGGAGACCGTGCTCAAGGAGAAGAAGGACGCCGAGGAGAAGGCCAAGGCCGAGCGCGCTGCCGAGCGCGGCAACCGTCGTGGCGGCAACAACGACCGTCGCGGTGGCCGTCGTAACGATCGCAACGCCTCCGACAACAACTCCGAGCGCAACGCCTCCGAGAGCCGTCCCCACAGCCATCGCACCAACGCCAGCAACAACGTCGCTGCCGGTATGGACTTCCCCAATCCCGACAAGCAGGGCAAGGGCAAGAAGCGCAAGGGCGGTCACAACAACGAAGAGGACCACTACAGCCGCATGGCTCGCGAGGCCGAGGAGTACAGCCGCGAGAAGGTGCTCGAGGAGGCTCGTGCCGCCGTCGAGGAGGCCTCTCGCGAGTCCACCGGTCGCCGCAAAAAGCGCAAGGAGAAGCGCGAGCGCGAGGCCGCAAAGGCTCAGGAAGAGCGCAAGATTGAGGAGGCGCTGGCCCAGGGCGTGAACCCCGAGGAGCTCGACGCCATCAAGGTCTCCCAGGGCGTTACCGTCCAGGAGCTCGCCGAGGCGCTCGACGTTCCGGCCAACGACATCATCAAGCGCCTGTTCCTGCTGGGCACGCCGCTTACCATGACGCAGTCCATGTCCGACGACCTCGTCGAGCTCGTTGCCGACGACCTGGGCCGCCAGATCAAGATCATCACCCCCGAGGAGGAGAACACCTTCTCGTTCTACGACGATCCCGCCGACCTTAAGCCGCGCGCCCCGGTCGTCACCGTCATGGGCCACGTCGACCACGGCAAGACGAGCCTCCTCGACGCCATCCGTCACACCGGCGTCGCTGCCGGCGAGGCGGGCGGCATTACGCAGGCCATCGGTGCTTCGCAGGTCATGATCAACGACCGCAAGATCACCTTCATCGATACCCCCGGTCACGCGACCTTTACGGCCATGCGTGCCCGCGGCGCCAAGGTGACCGATATCGTCATCCTGATCGTGGCCGCCGACGACGGCGTCATGCCCCAGACCATTGAGTCGATCAACCACGCCAAGGCCGCCGGCGTTCCCATCGTCGTCGCCGTCAACAAGATCGATAAGCCGGGCGCCAACCCCGACCGCGTGCGCCAGGAGCTCACCGAGTACGGCATCATCCCCGAGGAGTGGGGCGGACAGAACATGTTCGTCAACATCTCGGCCAAGCAGAAGATCGGTATCGACGAACTTCTGGAGACCGTGCTGCTCCAGGCCGACGTGCTCGAGCTCAAGGCCAACCCTGACACCTTCGCTTCGGGCAACGTCCTCGAGGCTAAGCTCGACAAGGGCCGCGGCTCGGTTGCCACCGTGCTCGTGACCCGCGGTACCCTGCACGTGGGCGACACGCTGGTCGCCGGCCTCACCTATGGCCGCGTCCGCGCCATGCTCGACCCCAAGGGCAACGCCGTCACCGAGGCCGGTCCCTCCGACGCCGTCGAGATCCTGGGCCTGCAGTCCGTCCCCAACGCCGGCGATGAGTTCCGTGTGTTCGAGGACGAGCGCGAGGCTCGTGCACTGGCCGACGAGCGTTCGCTCAAGGCCCGTATCGAGGAGCAGAGCCGCGTGAAGCACGTGACGCTCGAGAACCTCTTCGAGACCATCGCCGACGCCGAGGTCAAGGAGCTCAACCTGATCATCAAGGCCGACGTCCAGGGCTCCATCGAGGCCCTTCAGGACTCGCTCGACAAGATGGACCAGTCCGAGGTGCGCATCAACACGATCCACTCCGCCGTTGGTGCCATCAACGAGACCGACGTGGTCCTGGCCGACGCCTCCAACGCCATCATCATCGGCTTTGGCGTTCGTCCCGACGGCAAGGCCCGCTCCGCCGCCGAGCGCGAGGGCGTCGAGATCCGTTGCTACGACGTCATCTACAAGTGCCTCGAGGACCTCGACGCTGCCCGTATCGGCATGCTCAAGCCCACCGAGGTTGAGGTCTCCACGGGCACTGCGACCGTCCTGGACACCTTCAAGGTGCCCAAAGTCGGCATTGCCGCCGGTGTCCGCGTCGAAGAGGGCGAGATCGCCGCGACCGATTCCGTACGCCTGGTGCGCGACGGCATCGTGGTCTTCAACGGTAAAATCGCCTCGATGCGCCACTACAAGGACGAGGCCAAGAGCCTCAAGAGCGGCTCCGAGGGCGGTATTGGCCTGGAGAACTTCCAGGACATCAAGCCTGGCGACACCATTGAGGGCTACCGCATCGACCAGGTTGCCCGTACCGAGTAGGGGGTAGCGCTATGAAGCAACCGCAGGCAACCCGCCGTCTGGGCGAGCAGCTTCGCGAGAAGCTCGGTTATATCCTGCTCTTTGAGGTTTCCGATCCGCGTCTCGACCTGGTCACCCTGACCGCGGTCGAGGTCGCGGTGGACCGCTCGTTCGCGCGCGTGTACGTGTCGTGCGACGCGAGCCGCTACGACGAGGTCATGGAGGCGCTCGCCAGCGCCAAGGGCCGCATCCGTAGCCTGTTGGCCCGCTCGCTCGATTGGCGCGTCACGCCCGAGCTCGATTTTCGCATCGATCGCTCGACCGATGAGGCCGAGCGCATCACGCGTGCGCTGGAAAACGTTCCCGCCACGCTTGCGATCGAAAAGGACGAGGACGGCTATCCAATTGCGGATGCCGCCCAGGAGGCAGCTTTTGATGAGTAATTCCGCCGACCTCGCATCGAGCGAGTCTGCAGATATTCAGCGACGCATCCTCGAGCTCATCGAGGGTGCGTCCTCCATTGCGATTTCGGGACATACGTCTCCCGATGGTGACGCCCTGGGCTCCGTGCTGGGCCTGGGCCTCTCGCTTATGAAGTTTTTCCCCAACAAGGACATTGCCCTGCTGCTTGCAGACGATGACCCGGTTCCGCGCATTTACCGCTTTATGGAGGGTGCCGACCGTCTGGTTCCGGCATCTGCGTATACCGGTAATCCGGACCTGTTCATCTCGGTGGACGTGCCGGTCGTCGAGCGTCTGAACAACTCAGCCGAGGTGCTCCGCCGCTCGTCGCATGTGGTGTGCTTCGATCATCATCCGGCGCGTGAGGAATTTGCCGAGCTGAGCCTGAGGTGCGTCGGCGCCGCGGCCTGCGCCATGATCATCGACCGCTTTTTGGACAATTGCGGCATTGTGGCTCGCGACGGCGTTGCGACCTGCCTGTTGTGCGGCCTGGTGACCGATACCGGTCGTTTTCAGTACCAAAACGCCGATGCTGCTGCGTTCCATGCCGCCTCGCGCCTGGTCGCGCACGGTGCCGATCCGGCGCGCGTCGCGCTCGAGGTCTACCAGAGCATGCGCGTAGAGTTCTTGCATCTCAAGTCCATCGTTATGGGTCGTATCAAGACCGTGGCGCACGGTCGCGTGGCATATAGTTATGCGTACCAGAGCGACCTCGAGGCCTGCGGCGTCACTTCGGACGAGTGCGACGGTCTGGTCGATGTGGTGCGTTCGGTGATGGGCGTTGAGGTCTGCCTGTTCCTAAAGGGCATCGAGGGCGATACCAAGGTGCGCGGCAACCTGCGCTCCAAGGGTGACCTCGATGTGTCCGAGATCGCTGCCAACTTTGGCGGTGGCGGGCATCATGCCGCCGCCGGATTTTCCAACAACGGAACGATTCGCGAGACGCTCGCCGTGGCACTTCCCATGCTGGCCGAGCTGGTAGGGGAGGATCCCGCTTCGGTGACCGTCGAGCTCTAACATTTTGGATGGTACATGGCTCGTCGTACGCCTTCTCAATTGAATATGCTGCTCGCCGTCGATAAGCCGGTGGGCTGTACGTCCCACGACGTGGTATCGCAGTGCCGGCGCGCCCTCCATGAGCGACGCGTCGGCCATGCCGGTACGCTTGACCCCATGGCCTCGGGTGTCATGGTGGTGGGTGTGGGCCAGGCGACCCGTCTGCTGGGCATGCTAACCCTCGATACCAAAAGTTATGTCGCCGACATTTCGTTTGGCGTCGAGACCAACACCGATGACGCGGAGGGCGAGGCCGTTCGCACGGTGCCCGTTGCCCCCGAGCTGCGCGATCTCGCTTACGCCCGTGAGCAGCTCGCCGCTATGCTTGGCCCGCAGATGCAGGTGCCGCCGGCGTTTTCGGCCATCTCGGTCAATGGCGTTCGCGCCTATAAGAGTGCTCGCGAGGGCAATGCGGTAGACTTGCCCCCGCGCCCCGTCGAGGTCTATGCCGCCGACCTGATCGCCGTGGGCGGCGAGGGCGATACGTGCGTCTGGACCGTGGCGTTTTCGGTAAGCAAAGGCACCTACATTCGCGCGCTCGCTCGCGATCTGGGTCGTGCCTGCGATAGTGCTGCACATATTTCCGCGCTGCGCCGTACGGCCTCCGGCGTGGTTTCCATTGGCGCCTGTCATGCGGTAGAGGAGCTCTCTGCCGAGTCCGCTGCCGGTTTCGCTCTGGATCCCATCGCCGCCCTTGGTGCCACGCGTGTCGATTTGCCGGGAAATCTTGCAGACGACCTGCTTTGTGGTCGCCGCATTCCCATTGAACGTGCGCTTGCGGACTTCGATGCGTCGAAGGCGCCGTTCGCGCTCGTGCTCGATGGTGGATTGAAGGCGCTTGCTCGAATCGAGGGCGGCCGCTTTGTGATGGAGCATGTCTTTCCGCAGGCGATAGGCGGTGTTCGATGATGCTGGCGCCCCACGAGCTCGCGCGTGTCTTTTTCGCGGGTGAGTTGGATGAGGCCCGTATCGTTTCTGCCGATGCATTTGATGAGTGCGAGTTCTTGGGTGCCGCGTCGATCGCCATTGGCGTGTTTGATGGCGTGCATCGTGGGCACCAAGAGCTGATCGACGCGGTTATTCGCGATGCGCATGATCACGGCAGCAAAGCGGTCGTGATCACCTTCGATCCTGATCCGGATGTCGTGGTGAGTCCGTCGCCCGCTCAAAAATTGATGACGACGGCCGACCGCCTGCATGCCCTGGCTCAATCCGGGGTCGATGCGGTGGTGGCCGTTCGCTTTACGCCCGCCGTGGCGGCACTCAACCATGTCGGGTTTCTGGCACTGTTGTCGCGTGTTATCGACATTCGCTCCATTCGTGTAGGCAGCGATTTTAGGCTCGGCCACGGCGGGGCTTCGGGCGTTGCCGAGATGCGCGCCTGGGGCGCTGAGCGCGGGGTTGACGTTTACGGTCACGACCTGCTCTGCGTTAACGGGCAGACCATCTGCGCCACGCGCATCCGCCATGAGCTGGGTCAGGGTCATGTGGAGCTGGCTGCCGAGCTTCTCGGCCGTCCCTATATGCTGCGCGGCGTTGTGGCGGCTGGCCGTCACGAGGGCTCCGATATGGGCTTTCCCACGGCAAACATCCAGGTGCCCGACGGCATCCAAGTGCCTGCCGATGGCGTCTATGAGGGTCTGGTGCTGGTCGACGATACCGTATGGCCTGCTGCCGTTAACGTCGGCCTGCCGCCGACCTATGCCGATGATGCCGCCTCGGCGCATCTCGAGGCCAACTTGATCGGCTATGCGGGCGACCTGTATGGCGCTTCCGTGTCGCTGGCGTTTACGCGCTGGCTGCGTCCGTCTCGCGTGTTCGATTCCCTGGACGAGTTGATCGCGACCGTCGAGGGTAATATCGACGATATCCGTCATAACTTGGGTGAGCAGGGGGTGAGCATCCGTGATTAGCGATGAGGAAAAAGATCAAGTACGCGCGGCGTCGGACCTGGTTGCCATCGTGCAGGAAACGGTTGAGCTCAAGCCCCGCGGCCATGAGTTTTGGGGCTGCTGCCCGTTTCACGGCGAAAAGACCCCATCGTTTCACATTATCCCTGCTACGCAGGTGTGGCACTGTTTTGGCTGCGGCGAGGGCGGCGACGTCTTCACCTATATCATGAAGCGCGAGAACTTGAGTTTTCCCGAGTCGATCCACTATTTGGCCGATCGTGCGGGCATTGAACTGCACGATACCGGTGCGCAGTGCGATCGCGGCACCAAGCGCGCCCGCATCTATGACCTGTGCGCCGAGACGGCTCAGTTCTACCACACCATGCTTATGCGCGGTAAGGACAGCCGTCCGCGCGAGTACTTTGCCAGCCGCGGTATGGGTGGCGATGTCTGCCGACGCTACTGCCTGGGTTTTGCGCCTGGTCGCAACGCGCTGGTTTCGCACCTGTCTCAGGCGGGCTTTACCCCGCAGGAGATGATCGACGCCAACGTGGCCGTAAGCCGTGGGCGCGGACAGCTTGCCGACCGCTTTTACGACCGTGTGATGTTTCCCATCTTTGATGAGCAGGGTCATAACATCGCCTTTGGCGGGCGCATTATGGGCGATGGTCAGCCCAAGTACCTCAACACCGCCGAGACGAGCGTGTTTCATAAAAAGCGAAACCTCTACGGCTTTAACTGGGCCAAGGAGTTTATCGTTGCGCAGGATACCGCCATCGTGGTGGAGGGGTATACCGACTGCATCGCCTGCTGGGAGGCAGGGATCAAAAACGTCGTCGCCACGCTGGGCACGGCGCTCACGGAGCATCACGTAAAGACGCTCACCCGCTTTGCCAAGCGCATTGTATATATGTTCGATGGCGACGCCGCCGGTCAAAAGGCCGCTCGCCGCGCGATTCAGTTTATCGAGCAGGATTCGATGGACCTGCGCTGCGTGGTGCTTCCCGACGGCAACGACCCCATGGAGTTCATCACGGCGCATGGCGGCGAGGCGCTGCAGGCGCGCATCGATGCCGCCGAGCCCCTCATGGACTTTGTGTACCGTTCGCTGCAGGAGTCGAGCGACATTACCACGCCGGGCGGTCGCGCCAAAGCGCTCGAGAATGCGTTGACGCGTATCTATCCGCTGCGCGACAGCAATATGATCGACACGTACTTTATCCAGATTGCCGATCTGTTGGGTTTGGACCTGGAGACCGTGCGCGCGAGCTCGGGCCGTGTGTTTCGCGATGTCGCCAAGCGCGAGGATGCGGAACGACGTCGTGAGCAGAACTATGAGCGCCAGCGGGCACAGACTGAGCGGTCCGGTAGCGCGGGCGGTCGGGCGTCGGGTTCTCGCGATGCCGGTCGCGGTGCTTGGGCATCGGGCGCGACGCCGCCGGTGTCCGCGCCGGTCGAAGAAGAGCCGTACGACTACGTCCCGCTCGATGCCTACGGCGCCGCGCCCGTGGAGGTCGTCGACGACCTGCCGCCGATCGATGTGCCTGATGGTATGGGCGCTGTGCCTGTGGCTGACGGTTCGGGCGCACCGGCTGCGGCGGCGCCGATGGTTCTTACCGATCTTGAACGCAAGTCCTTGGCAGGGGAGCGCGAGCTGTTGACGATGCTCACGAGCTACCCCGACCTGTTCCGCACGTATGCCGACCGCATCTGCTCCATCGAGTGGGTTGACCCGCGTCACGAGTCCATTGCATGGGCCGTTCTGGCAACGCCGCCGGGAACCGATCCTGCAGCCTGCATGGATGCGGCGCGCTCAGTGTGTCCCGATGCGGCAACGCTTGTGAGTGCCGGGCGCATCTCCGCGACGAGCAAGCACCCCACCGAGACGAACATCGTGTTTATGCTTGATACGCTTGAGCTCTACACCATCAAGCGTCGCATGCGTGCCGCACAGGCCAAGCTGCGCCAGGACCGTTCACTCGATGATGAGGCCCGTCGCGCGCTGACCGTGCAGGCCGCGCAGGATTCGCAACGTCAACGCGAACTGCAAAAGTCGATCGGCGGCGTGGCGGACCCGTTCCGTTTGATCGGCCTGGAGGCCGCGGGCACCGAACAAGCCTAGATGTTGTGGTCAACCAGCGTATTCTCGCCTATATCCAGTCTTCTTTTTGGGTATAGACGTCAATGTGTGTGCTAAAGTATTGAGTCCTGTGGACTATGA
>CAUDDU010000031.1 GCA_958448375.1 uncultured Collinsella sp. | reverse complement strand
TGGTGAGCTTGACGCCAAACTCCAGGCCGCGCTCGGCGCACAGGGCAATCAGGCGCTCGAACATGGGCACGGCGTCGGCCCACTGCAGGTCCTCGCGGAAGTGCGTGTCATCGAAGACGATGTAGTCAAAGCCCAGCTCGTTCAGACGCTGGCGGGCAAACTCATAGCCCAGCAGCGTGGGGTTGCACTTGATGTAGGTGTTGAGACCCTTCTCGGTAATCAGATAGGTCGCGATGCGCTCGATCTCCGCCGGCGGGCAGCCATGCAGCGTGGACTCGGTAATGGAGTTGGAGACGCGCGCCGGGATGGACTCGACAAACGCAGCATCGACATGCTCAAACTTGTCCAGGTTAGCGAGCGCCCACGTGCGGCACTCGTTCCAAACCTCGGAGCCGCTGGCGTCCTTCATGCCCTCGATGTAGGCGTCGACCTTGGGGCTCTTGATGCCCTCCAGGTCATAACCCACCGACATGTTAAAGACAAAGCCGTCCGGGCTGCCCAGGCCGTACTCGCGAGCGATCAGGTGGCAGGCGAACCATGCCTTCACGTACTCGGCAAAGGCCTGCGGAACCTCGAGCTCGGTCGACCACTCGCAGTTGTAGCACTCGTCCTGTGCCACGATACAGGGCTTGTTAACGCACTTGGAGAGCTCCTCGCCGTCCATAACCTGAACGGTCTTGAGCTCAAAGAAACGAGAACCGGCCACGTAGGATGCCACGATGTTCTGGGCCAGCTGCGTATTGGGACCGGCGGCCGGGCCAAACGGAGTCTCGATGCGCTCGTCAAAAATGGGAAGCGCGCCCTCCTGGTTGGTCGTGACCATCTTGCGCACGCCAAAGATGGCGCCCTGAGTCTTGTGCTCCTCGATGATCCAGTTCATCAGCTGCGAAAACGGGATCGGCCTCATGATGTCGCTCATAATGAGCTCCTCTCTGTAACGCCCGGCGAGACCGCGCGGCGGGCGCAAATACGGTGTAGCGCTAGCACAGCGCCGGCGACCCCGCGGAGGCCGCCTATACGCGCGCCGGATGCGGCGAAACATCCGACGCGCGTGAATCTACTTGTAATTAGTAGGCGCGATCGTTGAGCGTGCTCCAGAGCTTCTTGGACTCGGCCATGGTCCACGCGTTGATCTTGTCCTCATCAATGCCAACGAACTCGCGATCCTTGTACAGGACGCGGCCGTTGATGATGGTGGTGCGGCAGTTTTTGCCCATCATGCCAAAGAGCATGTGGCCGTCGATGTTCTCCTCGCTCAGCGGCGTAAAGGGCTTGTAGTCCATGACGATGACGTCGGCGGCAGCGCCGGCCTCGAGCACACCGAGCTTGCGATCGAAGTACTTGCTGGCCATCTTGGCGTTGTTCTCGAACAGCATCGTCATTGCCTCGCACCAGCCCACGTTGGGCATAGCGGCGTTGTGACGCTGAATGATCAGGAAGACCTTGAGGCTCTCGAGCATATCGTGGGTGTAGGCGTCGGTGCCCATGCACACGGGGATGCCGCGGCGGAAGAACTCGAGCACGGGGGCGCAGCCCACGGCGTTGCCCATATTGGATTCGGGGTTGTTGACGAGCCAGGTGCCGGACTCCTTGACGATATCCATCTCGGCAGGCGTCACGTGGATGCAGTGGCCCAGCATGGTGTCGGGACCCAGCAGGTTGTGCTGCAGCAGGCGCTCGACGGGGCTGATGCCGCCGCGGTTGAGGCGGGAATCCCACACGTCGTTCATGCCCTCGCACACATGGATGTGGAAGCCGGTCAGGCCGTTGTTGACCTCGGCCATCTTATCCATGGTCTCGTCCGAAAGCGTAAAGGTGGCATGTCCGCCAAACATGGCGGCGATCATATGGTTGTCGTTATCGCGACGCTCCTTGGCGGCCCACTGGGCAAATTCGGCGTTCTCGGCAATGGCCTGGTCGCATTTTTCCTGGCCGCGGCGATCGGAGACCTCGTAGCACAGGCACGAACGCATGCCCAGCTCCTGAGCTGCGTCCTTAATGGTAAAGAGGCTACCCGGGATCTCGCAGAAACTCGCATGGTGATCGAAGATCGTGGTGACGCCATCGCGGATGGAGTCCAAAATCGTGGCATAGGCGCTGGCCTTGGTGCCGTCGAGCGTCAGGTTGTCGTCGATCTTCCACCACTGCTGCTCAAGATTCTCCAGGAAGTTGGTGGGGTTGCAGCCCTTAATGGCGAGGCCGCGGGCCAGACCCGAGTAGATGTGGGTGTGGCAGTTGATGAGTCCGGGCATGATGAGGTTGCCCCGGGCATCGACGTACTCGGCATCCGGGTACTTGGCCTTGAGCTCGCGCTCGGGGCCCACTTCGACGATCGTATCTCCGTCAATGGCGACCGCACCGTTTGGAATGAACGGGGCCTGAGCGTTGCGGGTAAAGACGGAACCGTTAGCGACCAGAAGCATGGATGCTCCCTTCAACATCAGAGGCGGGGTTTGACACCTCTGACATGGCGGAGTGCGAAGCGCCGGCCTACACCGGAAACGGGCCCTCTCCCGTCAACGCTTCACCAAAGGGACAAACCCTTTGAAGTGCGGCTTGGTGCCGCATGGCGTCGGCGGACGAGGCGATGCGTCCGCCGACGAATAGCACCGAATTGGTTACTTCTTGCTCTCGGGCAAGACCAGATCCACGGCAGCGTCCTTGGCAGCATCGATGTGCTGAGCCACGACCGGCGTCTGCGGAAGGATCAGGTTAAGGACAATGGCCATGATGGCGGTGGGGGTTACGGCATTGGAGCCGATGACGGTGGACACCCAGGCGGGCATACCCTCGCCGGCAAGGCAGCCGCTGGCCATCCAGATACCCAGGCCAAAGACGACGGAGGTGCCGACGATGGTGGTAGTGCGCTGCGTGAGGCCCTCGCGGGTGAACATGCGCACGCCGTTCATGGTGATGGTGCCAAAGACGCCGACGGTCGCGCCGCCGATGACGGGCTGCGGGATAGCGGAAAGGACGGCAGAGAGCTGCGGGAACAGACCGGCGATGGCAAAGACGGCCGCAATGATCACAAAGACCCACTTGTTGACGACCTTGTTGGAGCAGATGATGCCCACGTTCTGGCCAAGGGCGCTGGTGGGAAGACCGCCCAGCAGGCCGCCGACCATAGAGGTGAGGCCCTGGGACACAATAGCGCCGGAGAGCTCGCGCTCGGTGGGCATACGGTCGATGGAGCCCAGGCAGGCGGCGGAAACGTCACCGATAACCTGGATAGCAACCATGGGGAACACGACGGCGAGGGTAATGCAGACCTCGGGATCAAACTCGAGCGCGTAGGGCATGAGCTTGGGAAGGGCGAAGACCTGAGCGGTGGCGACGCTGGAGAAGTCGATCATGCCAAAGGGGATGGAGACGATCATGCCAACGATCATGCCAAAGAACACGGATCCCAGCTTGAGCGTGCCCTTGCCAAAGTTGGCGAGCGCAAAGACCACGGCGAAGGTGATAAGAGCGACGCACCAGGCCTGCGGGGTGCCCCACAGCGGCGTACCCATACCGCCGGCCATATACTTGACGGCCGTGGGATACAGCGAAACGCCGATGGAGAAGATGACCGTACCGGTCACGACGGGCGGGAACAGCCACTTGATCTTGCTGTAGGCCAGACCAAAGAGGACCGCGACGGCGCCGCCGACGATCTCGCCACCCAGCAGCGCACCAAAGCTAAAGCCCGAGGCACCCATGGCCTGCAGGGCCGGCAGGAACGCGAACGAAACG
Organism: uncultured Collinsella sp.; assembly: GCA_958448375.1. GTDB lineage: Bacteria > Actinomycetota > Coriobacteriia > Coriobacteriales > Coriobacteriaceae > Collinsella. The sequence continues at coordinate 4,587 of CAUDDU010000031.1, read as the reverse complement.
CCCATGACGATGGGCAGGCCGCCGCCGATGCGACGGAAGGGAGCGAAGGCCTGAAGGGCCGTGTCGATCGCCGAAAGAATGAGCGCGACCTGGATGATGTCGGTACTCTGCTGGCTATTAAAGCCGTAGACGCCGGCCATGATGACCGCCGGGGTAATGATGCCGGCAAACGATGCCAGTACGTGCTGAAGGGCACACGGGATCATTTCCTTAACGGGAGGCATGCCTTCGCGAGTGAACAGGGCTTCAGTGCCGTTCGTAACCGTCTCCTGGGTCATTTGACCACCAATCCTCGAAGTAGTTGTTTTCGCATCTAACGCTCTATTGTGACGCAGTGCGGGGTTGAGGTTGTGCCTTCATTGCATATCGTATTAAAGATGATTCTCATTCTCAATAATAATTTTTTGTTATCAGACTATTCTTCAGCTGAAATAACGCATTTCCGCAGGTCAGGAAAGTGTCTGGTCAAAATAACATCTAACTTTTCTTTTGGTCAACCGTTTACCGCTAAATTCCTACCGTTCGTCTGCATTACGCAATGTACCTGCGGATATACGAGATGATGGGCAGCGTGTTACCATGAGAAAAAATTGTTATGAACATTTCCGATTTCACCCAAAGGAGTTGCCCGTGAACGAGACCGTACGTCGCTTTTTGCCGATGGTCGATTTTCTGGAGCAGATACTCGGCAAAAACAGCGAAATCGTGCTGCACGATTTCTCGGATCCCGACCACGCCATCGTCGATATTCGCAACGGCATCGTAAGCGGCCGCAAGGTCGGCGGTCCCGCCACCGATCTGGCACTCAAGATCATGCACGACGCCAAGTATCGCGACCTGCCGTTTATTACGGGCTACGAGGGGCGCGGTGCCGGCGGCAAGACGTTGGAGTCAGCGACGTACTTTATCCGCGAGAATGATGAGATCGTCGGTATGCTCTGCGTCAACACCGACCTCTCGACCGTGCGCTCCATCAACGCCATGGCGCAGCAGCTCATGGCGTGCTTCGACGCGGCGCCGACGCGCACGGAGCCCGCCCCTATCGAGGTCGAAAGCCTTTCGGAGTCTACACAGGAGCTCATCGACCGCAGCATTGCCGAGTTGCTGAGCGCGCGCGGGCTGGATGTAGCGTCGCTTGGTCAGAGCGACCGCGTGGACGTCATTCGCCACCTCAACGGTAACGGGGTGTTCATGCTCAAGGGCGCCGTGGCCTGCGCCGCCGCCGCGCTGGGCATCTCAGAGCCCAGCGTCTACCGCTACCTGCAAAAAGTCCGCAAGGAAGGCTAACGAGCAAAATGGAGTGCGGCTCCACAAGCGATCCGTCACTTGATAAAAGACCCTGCAGCTCGCACGCGCTGCAGGGTCTTTTTGCATGTCATGTTTAGTTGTGGCCAACGCCTTAGAGAGCGGCAACGACCTCGATCTCGACCAGACCGCCAGCCGGAAGGGCGGCAACCTTGAAGGCGCTGCGCGCGGGGAACGGGGCCTCAAACTTGGAGGCGTAGATCTCGTTCACGGCGGCGAAGTCGACGATGTCGGCCAGGTAGACCGTGGTCTTGACGACATCGGCAAAGGTAGCGCCGGCAGCGGTCAGCAGGGCCTCGACGTTGGCGAGGGACTGCTTGGCCTGGGCCTCGACGCCCTCGGGCATCTTGCCGGTCGCGGGATCGATGCCCAGCTGGCCGGACAGGAACACCATGTTGCCGGCCTGGATACCGGGGGAATACGGGCCGATGGCTGCGGGTGCGTTATCGGAAGACACGACGGTCTTGCTCATGTTTTTCTCCTTACGATCAATTGAGAGAGCGTGAGCGCGGTGTTCGCACCGGGAGGCACAGTTCGGTCTGAACACCGCGCTTGATTGGGATAGTACTCAAGGTTTCTGTTTGATGCAAGAATATTATCAGCTTGCGAGAATATTTTATCGCCCAACGGTTTCCCCGAACCGCTGAACGGTTCTCATGTGGAGCAGCCAGTCCAAGCTGCTGAAGACTTTGTCCTGCTTAGGCTGCGGGCGTCGCCCACCGCAGCGACGCCACTATACTTTTGAGTATCTGAGCATTTTGAAAGGCAGGATATGACCGCAACCGCCAGTCGAACCACCAACCGCAGACCCGAGCTTTTGGCGCCCGCCGGAGGGCCCGAGCCTTTTGCCGCCGCGCTCGCTGCCGGGGCAGACGCCATCTACTGCGGCATGGGCAGCTTCAACGCCCGCCGCAAGGCAACAAACTTTACCGACGAGGCCTTTGAACAGGCCTGCCGTGCTGCACACCTGGCCGGCTCGCGCGTTTATGTCACGGTAAACATCGTCATCAAGCAGTCCGAGATGGGCGATGCGCTGCAGCTCATCCACCGCTGTTCCACGCTGGGCGCCGACGCCTTCATTATCCAGGACTGGGGCCTGTTCTTTGAGGTCAAGCGCACCATGCCCGGCATCGAGACACACATCTCGACCCAGGCGAACATCCATGACGACCGCGGGACTATTTGGTGCCGCGAGCAGGGCGCCGACCGCGTGACCCTCTCGCGCGAGCTCTCCATTGACGAGATCGCCGCCATCCACGACGCCGCGCCCGACGTCGACCTCGAGGTCTTTAGCCACGGTGCCATCTGCTTTTGCTACTCGGGTCTGTGCCTTCTCTCGAGTTTTGCCATGGCGGGCCGCTCGGCCAACCGCGGCATGTGCGCTCAGCCCTGTCGCCTGCCTTACGAGCTAATCGACGAGAACGGCCGCTCGCTCTCCCCTGCCGGTCGCGAACGCGCGCTATGCCCGCGCGACACCAATACCTCGCAGCTTGTTCGCCGTCTGTATGACGCCGGCGCCGCATCGCTCAAGCTCGAGGGCCGCATGAAGGCCCCCGATTACGTGTATTCCATCGTCGACGTGTATCGTCATCAGATTGATGACATGCTGGCCCATGTTTCGACCTCTAAGGATGAAGAGGCCGCCCGCCAGCGCCAACTCAAGCGCTGCTTTAACCGTGACTTTACGCACGCCTACCAAGACGGCACCTCGGGCGACGAGATGATGAGCTACGAGCGCTCCAACAACCGCGGCCAGATCGTGGGCACGGTGCTGGGCAGCCGCCTGGCCAACCGCGATGTGCGCGGGCTCAAGCCTGACGACCGTCGTCGCCGCGCCGCCATCGCCCGCATCGAGCTGTTTGAGCCCGTGGGCAAGGGCGACCTGCTGGAACTTCGTCACGACGATGAGTTCGACCAATTCCTGACCACCATCGCCGCCGATGATGCCGCTGCCGGCGACATCATCGAGTGCCGCGTGCCCCGTAGCATGCCCGAAGGTTGCCGCGTACGCGTGATTCGAAGCCAGCGCGCTATCGACGCCGCCGGCGCCGCGCTCAAGCGCGACGTGCTGCGCCGCCGCGCCGTAGACGTGTCCGTCGTGGCGCGCCTTGGCGAGCCTTTTACCGTGACGCTCACCTGCTGCGACGACCCCACGCTCACCGCCACGGCCACGGGCTTTACCGTCGAGGCCGCCAAGACCCGCGCGGTCGAGGCGTCCGATCTGGTTGAGCATGTAGGCCGCATGGGCTCCTCGCCCTTTGAGGCCGCGAGCTTTGATGTGACGCTCGATGAGGGCTGCGGCATGGGCTTTTCCGCCGTACATAAGGTGCGCACAGCCGCTTGCAAGGCGCTCGAGGAGGCCATTCTGGCACCGTACGCGAAGCGTGCCCGCACGCTCGAGCTGCCGGCGATTGTCACCAGTGATTCCCGCCCCATGCCCGAGCACTACCGCGATGAGCCGCAAATCTGCGCCACCGTCACCTCGCTCGAGGCCGCCGAGGCTGCTCGCGCCGAGGGTGCAACGCGCATCTACATGACCACCGACGCGCTCGATGCGGCCGAGCTCTCCCCCGCCGATGCGTTTGAGCAGGGCATCGTGCCCGTACTCGACGAGGTCTGCCGCGCCGTTGACCACGCACGCGTCGATCCCTGGATCAATGCCGGAGCCACCGTCGCCGTCGGCAATATCTCCGAGCTCGCCGTAGCCGCGCAGGCCGGCGCCACGGTCGAGATTCGCTCTTGCCTGCCGGTGCACAACACGCCCTGCATGGAGGCACTCGCCGAGCGCGGGGCCGGGGCGTTTTGGCTCTCGCCCGAGATCACGCTCGACGAGATTATCTCGCTTGGCACCTCCGCGCCCGCAGCCCTGGGCATCACCGTTTTCGGCCGCCTGCGCGTTATGACGAGCGAGCACTGCATCCTGCAGGTTGCCAACGGTTGTATCCACGATTGCGCCAATTGCCGCCTGCGCGCCCGCAAGCTGTCGCTCAAGAATATCGATGGCAAGGTCATGCCAGTGCGCACCGACGTCCACGGCCGCTCGCGCCTGTACGATGCCTACCCCATCGACCTCACGCCGCAGGTTCCGCAGCTGCTCGACGCCGGCGTGCGCCGTCTTATGGTTGACGGAACCCTGCTCGAGTCCGATGAGATTGGCCGCGCCGTCGCACGCGTCCGTCGCGCCATCGAGGCCGCGCAGGCCGGCCGTAAGCCCGCCGCCCGCCTGCGCGGCGCCACCTCGGGCTGTATGTTTGTGGGAATTAGCTAACCGAAAGGCTTACA
>CAUDDU010000030.1 GCA_958448375.1 uncultured Collinsella sp. | reverse complement strand
GACACCATCGCTGAGCTGGGCGGACTGCACAAATTTATGAACTGGCATGGCCCCATTATTACCGACTCGGGCGGCTTCCAGGTGTTCAGCCACAACGACGCTGTCAAGCTCACCGACGAGGGCGTGCGTTTTATCGTCAACGATTACGACGGCCGCCACGTGTTCTGGACGCCCGAGGACAACATGGAAATCGCCATGAAGCTCGGCTCCGACATCTGCATGCAGCTCGACCAGTGCCCGGGCTATCCCGCCACGCGCGCCTACGTTGAGCGCGCCGTGGAGCTGTCGAGCATGTGGGCCGAGCGCTGCTACAAGGCTCACACCCGTGATGACCAGGCGCTCTTTGGCATCGTCCAGGGTGGCATGCATCTGGACCTGCGCCTGCGCTCGCTGCGCCACCTGGAGGAGTGCGGCGACTTCCCCGGCTATGGCATCGGCGGCTACTCGGTGGGCGAGGACCACGAGACCATGTTCGAGACGCTGGCGCCGCTCGCGAGCGAGTACATGCCAAAGCACAAGCCGCGCTACCTCATGGGCGTTGGCAACCCTACCACGCTCGTGCGCGGCGTTGGTGTGGGCATCGACATGTTCGACTGCGTGCTGCCGACGCGCACCGGCCGCATGGGTACGGCGTTCTCCAGTGAAGGCCGCCTTAACTTCCGCAACGCGCGCTTTGCGCACGACGACGGCCCCATCGACCCCACCTGCACCTGCCCGGTGTGCACGGGCGGCTACAGCCGCGCGCTCATCCGTCACATGGTCACGCAGAAGGAGATGCTCGGCGGTATTCTGCTGTCGATGCACAACATCTACTACCTGCTCAACCTTATGCAGCGTGCCCGCCAGGCCATTATCGAGGGCCGTTACGGTGCGTTTGTGAGCGACTGGATGAACAGTCCTGCGGCGGTGGATTACTAAGAGCTGCGCGGGCGCTTGCAGAGCGCGGGCAACGGCAAGGGGCGAGCGCCGGCCGGTCATCACGTTCGCTAACACCGTCTGCGCGACCGCTGACCGATAGCTTGCAAGCACTTGATGCATCGTGGGTACCATACCGAATAGTTGATGTTCGGGCGGGTGTTTGGCGCATGGCGTCGACCCCGCCCGTTTTTCTTTTTCTCGATAGGAGTACCCATGATTAAGAACGAGAATGTCGAGGGCGAGCCTGCCTACGACGAGACGTACCGCCGCGGCCCCGTGGTTATGCGCGGCCCCATGATTCCTAAGGACAACACCTACGCCAACCTGCTGGCGCCCGAGGAGTCGACCGACTGGCTGCATGCTGATCCGTGGCGCGTGCTGCGCATTCAGGCCGAGTTTGTCGATGGCTTTGGCGCGCTTGCCGAGCTCGGGCCCGCTGTGACCATCTTCGGTAGCGCTCGCACGCCCAAGACCGATCCGCTCTACAAGGCGGCGCGCACCGTCGGGCGCAAGATCGCACAACATGGCGTGGCGGTCATCACCGGTGGCGGCCCCGGCATCATGGAAGCGGCCAACAGGGGAGCGGCGAGTGTCAACGGCAAGTCAGTTGGCCTGGGCATTGAATTACCGCACGAGCATGGGCTCAACAAATACGTGAACCTCGGCATGGACTTCCGTTACTTCTTTGTGCGCAAGACCATGTTTGTCAAATACAGCTCGGGCGCCATCGTGTTTCCCGGTGGTTTTGGCACGCTCGACGAGATGTTCGAGGTACTCACGCTGGTGCAGACGCACAAGGTTAAGCGCATGCCGCTCGTTTTGGTAGGCACCGAGTACTGGCAGGGCCTGTTCGACTGGCTCAACGGCCCGGTGATGGACGCCGGTATGATCAGCCCGCTCGATCCGGAGCTGGTGCACATTACCGACGACCTCAACGAAGCCGTCGACATTGCGCTCGGCGGGCTGATGTAGAGCAATCGTGCCCACCGCGACATGGATCTGCATGGCAATCTGATGCTATCTAACGGCAGTTTGCCATCTAAACTGGGTATACTGATGTAAAAGATGAGGCGAGGAGGTCGCGTATGTCTACTGCAACGGTTAAGCCCACGACGGTTCGCATCGAAGAGGGGCTCAAGGAACAGGCGACTGAGTTCTTGGACTCAGTTGGCTTGAGTCTCAATTCGTATCTCAACCTTGCTGTTCGGCAGCTGGTAAATCAGCGAAAGATTCCTTTTGAGATTGTAGGAAGGGCGGAGGTGCCCAGCGAGGCGACGAGGCGTGCCATGGTAATCGCCGAGGCTCATGAGTTGGGGATTTTGCCGGACGATAGCCCGTCATTCAACGACGCTGATGAGCTTATGTCATTTCTTGATGAGGAATAGCGATGTTCGAGATCAAAGTCGAGGCTCAATTTAAGGCGGACTACAAACGAACGATGCGCATGCATCCGCAGCTAAAGAGTGAGTTTAAAGCGGCGGTTGCAGAGCTTGTGGCTCATGGGTCGCTTCCGGCGGAGTACGGCGCCCACGAGCTCTCAAACCCGGGCGGCAATTACAACGGCCACATCGAGTTCCACCTATCCGATGGCTTGGTCGACGTGGTCGTTCTCTACTTACCGCATAAGACTAATCCTGTGATCCGGCTGGTCAGAATGGGCTCGCATGAGGAGCTGTTCCAGGGCCCGCAGGGCTGATTGCCGATTTCTAAGTTGCGGTGGAATAGGGATTGATTGACGGCTAATAAGTCAAAAACAGTCCCTATTTCACCGCAACTGCTGGGGGTACCCCGTTCGTCGCCGCGGCCTCCGGTTCCACTTTTCGCTGAATTTCGCTCAAAAGCTCGGCTGCGACTTCGCTGCTTTTGAAACGAATGCTGCAGTCTTCTTTCTTTGGGAAAGCCAGCAACGGAATAGCTCCGTACCAGACAGTTTCCTCGTCAATCACTGATGCGCACAGGCGTCCTTCGGCTTTGATGAGATAGTTGACGTTCATCTCGGCAAAAATCGCTTTCACGTCATCGCGTGGAGTTGAAGCAATAGAAATCTCAAGGGCAATTCCACGGGTAGCGGCATCCGCGAGTGCAGCGGCGAGCTTTTCAAGGCATGCGGCGGACGCGTAGGGTGCGGCAATAAAAATGCTTTTCGATGCGTTCTCGATGTCATTCACTAAAGCCTCCACGGCTCTTGCCGACCTAACGAGGATGTTTCGATCGTCCTGTCTGTTGTCGTTTGCCGCAAAGACTTCATACCCCAGCTTGGCGTAGGTCTTGAGCCTCTTTTGGTACATGCGCGCGAACATGGGTATCGACAGGTCAACATAGTCGAATATCTCAACCCGCTGTTTGCCCTCGTGGCTTCTGTGTAGCCTACCTGCCTGCTGCGTTATGCTGCCGTCCCAAGATATTGGAGTGGCAATGAGCAAAGTGTCAAGGTAAGACAGGTCGAAGCCCTCGCCCAGAAGACTTTCAGTTGCGACGATGATTCGATGATCATGCTCAAAGCTGGGAAGACTCTTCAGTATTGCTTTTCTTTCTTTGGCGTCGATTTCTCCGGTTAAGAGTATGGGTTCGTGTCCACGGCTTTGAAGTAGCCTGCATAGCTCTTCGGCATGCTTTTTTCTTTTAGATAGCACAAGCGGATGCCGGCCGTTTGATGCGGCCTCGAGGGCGTCCTCGATAATTGCTTCGTTTCTCGCGGCGTGTACACACAGGAGATCGAGAATTTGGTTAAAGGATGCTCCTGGTCCGTAGGTGGGTAATCGAATTCCGGTGAAACGCGGTCTAACAATGCGCTGAATCCCCTGTTGGATTGCTTGCGTTTTTGGATCGACGGCATAGCGAACCGGGCCGCAGAGCATCGAGAGTGCCCGCGTGAGTCCGTCCGAACGCTCGGGCGTTGCGGAAAGGCCATATACATATTTGGCAGGAGCGGACTTGAGGACAAGCTCAAGCTGTGGCGCGGCCGCATGGTGGCATTCGTCACAGATGATGAGACTGTAATCGCGAACGAACTCCTTGGCTAATGACTCGCCGGTTTGGGGATCCTTGCCGGATAGCGACTGGAATGAAGCAATGTCGATGAGACGGCTTATGGCGGTCTTGCCTCCTCCGATTTGCCCAATGAGCGGAGGCTGTCTTTTGCTGATTCGTCCCTTTGGGGTTCGGACGGGCTCTCTGTTGTCCGTGATGTCGAGAAATCGTTCGAGTTGGGATTTCCATTGGGCAATGAGCGCAGTTTTAGGAACGATGACGAGCGTTGGAAGACCAATGGCAGCAATAAGATAAGCTCCGATGACGGTTTTGCCGAACCCCGTCGGTGCGGACATGATCCCGTCTTCATAGCTGAGCATCTGTTCAGCGACAATTTGCTGTTCAGGGCGAAGAGTCCCTTTAAATGCCATCGCAATTGGATGGCTCGACTTGCGTTTGTCTGAATAGTGGGCAGAAACGCCGGCTTCTTGAAGCAGCCGCTCAAGTTGAACCTTGCAGCCTCTGGGAATCGCGACGTAGCCATCTCTAAGTTCGCTGAGGTCTATGAACCGCGGTTTGCCGAATACCGATTGATGCATAGATTGTGCGCGGAAGAATTCTGGGTTGGCAAATGTTGCAAGCCTGCGGACTTCCATTTGAGCTGCGGGATTCAGAGATTTTTCGGGGATATAGAGCATATCGGTCTGCGTGACGGACAGCGATGACGGGAAGTCCCGCGGTGTGAGCGGAAGCCGCTTTCGCAGTCTCTGGGAATGTGGCACACCGGTGTTTGCCGCCGCAACAGCTGCTATTCCATGTGACCTATTTTCGATGCTCTCGATCAGATTTTGCACCGTCACGCGCGGGATTAACTGGATTTGCGAAAGGTAAAGCCATTGATCGGGAAAGGGCTCAAATTGCTCGCCAACAAATACGCTGTTCCCTTTTCGCTGCGCTTTTCCTTGAAAAGGCAGCGCTATGAGATTTCCAAAGCCGCCCTCAGGAATGGTGGACTGCGCGGGCAGCATTCGGTCAAATGCTTTGAAGGTGATTGTCTTGTTCAGTATCGCCGCTTCGGTGATAAGACTGCTTCCAAAATCTCGTGCGGTCTTTGCGCTGACGAGCTCTAGGAAGAAAAACCAGACATGTGCGCCGTCGCCCGATCTCGATCGCTCAACTGCGACATCGATTCCGTGGCTTTTTGCGACATGTCGAATGGCTTTCGTCGCTTCTTTCCAATCGGCTCCGTCAAAATCGATGACCAGGACTTTCGTGTTACTGTCTTTATCGAGCATATATTGGCCTATAACGTCTCGAAGCCTATCGTCATTGCCTCTGAAATGGGCGATGATCGCGGCATCGCTCAACTCGGGGAAGACGCGGCTGCTGCATTCCGTGCATTTGACTCTCTGGTGGCTTGCTTTGGGGCAAATGCCTGACTTCCACTCATTTGCGCAGGCGGGCGTATAGCCAATTCCTCCGTCTTTTCTGCGGTACCCATGAGCGTAGACATCTTTGCGACCAGTAAAGAGATTGCGGAAGAGCTCGAGTTTGTCGCGCGCTGGGCTTGCGCTGGTGACGATATCTTCGATCTGCGCCCGTCTATCGAAAGAATCGCCAGCTTTCTCCCATTCTTCCAGCGTTGTATAACGGATGTCTGGACCGCTGCTGCAGATAACGATTTGCTTGCGCGGATCCGAAGCGTGGACGACCGTTTTATTGAATTTGAATAGGGCGCTCCCGAAAAGGGCGTATTGATGCGTGCCGTTGCTCATTTGAAAGCCATTCTTATCAGCGTTCATTGGGATGAGGGTACGTCATTTCAGCTTTATGAGATACGCGACTTCGATTTTGGTTCGGTAATAGTGGGGTACCGATCCGTGAGTGGCAATCAGCCGGTGCCAAAACGTGCGGCGGCTGTTGTTAAAGGTTTTTGACGGCTATGGGGCGGGTTGGCGGCGTGGGGAGGGGTTTTCGAATGACCCCGTGGTCAAATAACGTCAAATGTGAGTACTGCTGTTAATGTAGTCTCATGACATTTGGCAAGAATAGAATACCAATTCGACATTATTCTATATATCTAACCCACCAAACACGGCATTTTGAGCCTTGGCAAGGCGTGAAATTAATCGAAACGATCGATTCCGGCGAGATTTTGCTGCTACTAATTTGGTGGCAGTACTCATATTTGCCATTTTTGTCCAGTGGGTACCGCGAGGGGGTCTGTTCGACTGGCCCAACGGCCCGGTGATGAGCGCCGGTATGATCAGCCCGCTCGATCCAGATCTGGTACACATTACTGACGACCTCAACGAGGCCGTCGACATCGCCCTGAGCGGGCTGATGTAGAGTAGCTAAAATGGGACGGGGCTAAAAAGACTGGTCTGAAACGTTTGATACCAGTCTTTTTAGCCCCGTCCCAAACGAACTGCTTCTAAGTTGCGGTGGAATAGGGATTGATTGGCGGCTAATAAGCCAAAAACAGTCCCTATTCCACCGCAAGAGGTAAAGGTGCCCCTAGTGGATGGGCTGGTAGCGGGGGCAGTAGCTGATGGCGATGGCGTCGACGCCTACGTGGGTGGCGATGGTGCAGCCGATGGGGCCAGTGCCGGCGTCTACGTAGTCCTGGCCTGCGAGTGCCTCGTTGACAAGCTCCTGCTCCTCGGCGGCGCCGGTCGTGAGCACGCGCACGCTGGAGCCCGGATGCTCGGCCAAAAACGCGAGGCAGTCGGCCATGGTGTTGGCGACGATGCGCTTGGCGCCGCGACCCTTCTTGATGGCCTTGATCTCGCCCGACTGCCACTCCGGCGAAACGGCCAGGCGAATGTTGAGCATCTGCGTGAGCTGGCCAGCGAGCTTGGGCGCGCGGCCGTTCTTAACGAGGTTCTCGAGCGTGCGGGGAATCAGCAACAGGTGTGCGTCGGGCAGCGTCGCGCGGATCTGCGCCTCGGTCTCGTCCAGGCTGCGACCGTCCTCGCGCATGGCCAGCGCGTACTCCACCAGCAAGCCCTCGGCGCCCGAGCCGGTGCGCGAATCGATGCAGCGCACGTCGAGCTCGTGGGTCTCGGCCACCAAGCATGCGTTGGAATAGCAGGCAGACCACTCGCTGCACAGCGAGATGAAGATGGCGCTATCGTGGCCATCGGCGCGCACACGGTCAAAGAGCGCCTTGAACTCGCCGGCGCTTGGCTGCGAGGTGTGCGGCAGCTGCTCGGAGCCAGCCATGCGCTCGACGTATTCCTCGGCGGTAATCTGCACCTGGTCGAGCAGGTCCTCGCCCTCGATAATCATATGCAGCGGAATCACGTAAATGCCGAGCTCTTGGGCGCGGGTAGGGGAGATGTCCGACGTGGAGTCGGTTATGATGGCAAAAGACATAATTGCACCTTTCGTTGGGGCGCTTGCGCGCCGCCTTCTGAGAGCAAAGTGCGACAAGTATAGTAGAGTCGTTCCACATTACTAGGTTCAATTGTTGAATAGTCAACAGTTTGAAGTGTCGGTGTGGAAATCGTCAACTGGGGAAGAGGAATGCCGATGGAGGCGTTGGAGATAGGCAAACGGCCGGTCGTGTTGTTCGATTTTGACGGCACGGTGGCCGATACGGGTCGGGCGGTGATGACCTCGACGCGCAAGACGCTGGCTGCGCGTGGGTTTACGGAGGCGCAGATGGGTGACTTGCGCCGTATGATCGGGCCTCCGCTGTGGAAGAGCTTCCACGACTTTTACGGCTTCTCGCGCGAGGAGTCGCTGGTGGTGGCCGATGAGTACCGCGCCTTTTTTGACGAGCTGGGTCCGGAAGAGTACCCCGTGTTCGATGGGATCCCCGAGCTGCTCGACGGGCTGGCCGCCCAGGGCAAGCGTGTGGCCGTGGCGACGTCGCGCATGGAGGCAAAGTGCATCGACATGGTGCATGAGCTGGGGCTTTCTCAGTTTGAGGCCGTGGTCGGCATGAATCCGCCTCAGGGACGCGAGACCAAGGCGGATTCGGTCCGCGATGCGCTGGCGGCGCTCGGCGCGACTGCTGACGAGGCCGTGATGATCGGCGACCGCTTTAACGACGTGGAGGGCGCGCACGCGATGGGCGTGCCGTGTATTGGCATCTATTCGGGCGCGGCGGCGCCGGGCGAGCACGAGGCAGCGGGCGCCGATGCGGTGGTGCATTCGGTGGCCGAGCTTGCTAAACTTTTCGCTATATAAGTACTTGATGTGAGGGGCGGCACACTTGCCCCTCATTGGTAAGGAGGTCGTCCATGAATCAGGTGGAGCAGAGCGTTACCGAGTATGTCGACGAGGTCTGGGAGGATGTCGTCGCCGATATCGAGCAGCTGGTGAGCTATCCGTCCGTGGCGGTTTCTGCCAATGCGGAGCCCGGCGCGCCGTTTGGCCGTCCGGTCCGTGACGCGCTCGATTGCGCGCTCGGCATCGCGCAGAAGCTTGGCTACCAGACAAGCGACGACGAGGGTT
>CAUDDU010000029.1 GCA_958448375.1 uncultured Collinsella sp. | reverse complement strand
ACCTCGCCCAACAATCCCACGGGCGATGTGGCGCCGCTCGACTTTGTCGCGGCCCTGTGCGATGCGTGCCCCGGCATGGTCATGGTCGACGAGGCCTACGTTGAGTTTGCCGACGATTCGTTTGGCGCGGCCACCACGGCGCAAGGCCTTATCGCCGAGCATCCCAACCTGGTGATTCTGCACACGCTGTCCAAGGCGTTTGGCGCCGCCGGCACGCGCCTGGGCTATGTGATCGCGGCGCCCGAGGTTATTGACGTGTTCGCGGCGATTCGCCAGATTTATTCGGTTAACGTTCTGAGCCAGGCCGCCGCGCTTGCCTGCGTGCGTGCCCGCGATGCGTACGCGCCCGTGGTGGCACAGGTTGCATCCGAGCGCGAGCGCGAGCTGTGCGCCCTGCGCGCAATGGCTGCCGAGGGTCTGACCGTGGAGGCGTGGCCGAGCGCGGCGAACTTTGTGCTCGTGCGCACGCCGCATGCCACGCGCGTGCGCGAGCGTCTGCGCGACGAGTATTCGATTTTGGTGCGCGACTTTAGCTACGCGCCGGGGCTCGCGGACTGCCTGCGCATTACCGTGGGTACCCCGCAGGAAAACGACGAGGTGCTGGCTGCGTTTGCCGCGCTGGTGAAGGAGGAGATGTAGATGGGCCGTTATGCCGAGGTGACCCGCAAGACGGGGGAGACCGATATTGTCGTCAAGCTCGACCTGGACGGGAGCGGCGTGTGCGATATCTCGACCGGCGTGCCGTTTTTCGACCACATGCTCAACGCTTTTGGCCGCCATGGTCTGTTCGATCTGACGGTGCACGCGGTAGGCGACGTTGAGGTCGACGCGCACCATACCGTCGAGGACACGGGCATTGTGTTGGGCGAGGCGTTTTGCCGGGCGCTGGGCGACAAAGCGGGTATTACGCGCTTTGCCGATGCGGCGATCGCCATGGACGAGACGCTCGTGATGGCCGCCGTGGACATTTCGGGTCGTGGCCAGGCCTATTGCGAGCTGCCCGTGCCGACCGAGCGCGTGGGTAGCTTCGATACTGAGCTAGCCGTCGAGTTCTTCTATGCCTTCGCGCGTGACGCCAAGCTCACGCTGCACGTGCGCGAGCTGGCGGGCGGCAACTCGCACCACATTATCGAAGCCGCCTTTAAGGCCGTGGGCCGCACGATGCGCCGCGCCTGCGAGCTCGATCCCCGCGTGCAGGGCATCCCCAGCACCAAGGGCTCGCTGTAACCTGCCAAAAAGGGACAGGTTTATTTTGGCAGGTTTTATCTGCGGAAATGCTGTCTCATGTGGTGGGTGAACGTTTAACCGACCAAAATAAACCTGTCCCTTTTTGGCAGGTTTTGAATGGGAAAAGGGAGGGGTCGCGTGGGCGAACCGAAGATCGTGGTGGTCGACTACCACAAGGGCAACTTGTCGAGCGTCGTACGCGGGCTTGCGCGCGCCGGTGCCGCTGCCTGCACATCGGACGATCCGGAGCAGATCCGCAACGCCGACGGCCTGGTCATCCCGGGCGTGGGCGCGTTCTATGACGCAATCGCCTTTATGCGCCAGAGCGGCGAGGAGGTGGCCGTGCTCGATGCCGTTGCCGCCGGAACCCCGCTGCTCGGCATCTGCCTGGGCCTTCAGCTATTTTTTGAGCGCGGCAACGAGGGCGTGCCTGCGGACGAGGGCGCGGACGCGGACGACGATGCCTCCGAGCAGACCGGTGGTCCCTGGGTCGATGGCCTGGGCATCATGCGTGGCTCGTGCACGCACCTGGAGTCGAGCCGTCTGAAGGTCCCGCACGTGGGCTGGGATCAGGTGCACATGACGCCTGCCGGCGCGGCCGATCCGCTGCTCGCCGGTTTTGCCGAGGGCGCCAATATGTACTTCACCCACAGCTACGCGGTGGCCGGCGACGTCGATGCCGCCGATGTGTTGGCGCGCACGCACTATACACGGAGTTTCCCGTGCATCGTGCGCCACGGCAACGTGTGGGGCTGCCAGTTCCATCCCGAGAAATCCTCCGCGCTGGGTCAGCGCATCCTTAAGAACTTCGTCAACATCGTCGAGGAGGTTGGCCGATGATCCTGTTTCCCGCAATCGATCTGATCGGCGGCAAGGTTGTGCGCCTGGAGCGCGGCGACCGCAACCGCTGCAAGGTATATTCCGATGACCCCGTGGCCGTCGCCCGCTCGTTTGCCGAGCAGGGCGCAAGCTGGGTGCATGTCGTCGACCTGTCCGCTGCCTTTGGCGAGGACGAGGACACATGCGCTGCCAACTCGGCGGCGATTAAGGCCATCTGCGGCGTCGACGGTCTGTCCGTGGACGTGGGCGGCGGCGTTCGCTCACTCGCACGCATCGATGAGCTGGCAGGCTATGGTGCTCGCCGTATTGCGCTGGGCACCGTGCTCGTGACCGAGCCGGGTTTTGCTGAGGTGGCAGCCCAAGGCTTTGGCGAGCTGCTGGTCGCCGACATTGCCGCACGCGACGGCCAGGTTAAGGTGAACGGCTGGCGCGACGGCGCGGGCGTGGCGCTCGACGATGCCGTGGCGCAGCTTACCGAGCTGGGTTTTAAGCATCTGGTGTATACCGACATCGCGCGTGATGGCATGCAGACGGGCATCGACGTGGCGGCATATCGCCATGTGGCGCAGGTCGCGGGCTTTCCCGTCGTGGCGTCGGGCGGTATCTCGACGCTCGGCGATATCCGCGCGCTTGCCGCGGTGGGCGAGAACGCCATCGAGGGTGCTATCACCGGCCGTGCGCTCTACGAGGGCAACTTTACGCTGGCCCAGGCGCTGGTCGCCGCCCGAGGGGAGGAGTAGCCCATGCTTACCAAACGCGTGATTCCCTGTCTGGATGTTAAGGACGGCCGCGTGGTCAAGGGCGTCAACTTTGTGAGCCTGCGCGATGCGGGCGACCCGGTGGAGCTGGCCCGTGCCTACGACCGCGAGGGCGCGGACGAGGTCGTGTTTTTGGACATTACCGCGACGAGCGATAACCGCGCGACGACCATCGAGATGGCGGCGCATGCGGCCGAGGAGCTGGCCATTCCCTATACCGTGGGCGGCGGCTTTCGCGACCTGCCGGGCATGCGCACCATGGTTGCAGCCGGTGCCGACAAGGTGTCGCTCAACTCTGCCGCCGTGCGTGACCCGTCGCTGATCAGCCAGGCTGCCGTGGCGTTTGGCAGCCAGGCCGTGGTCGTGGCGATCGATGCCAAGCGCGTGGGGCTGCCCGGGGAGCCGGGCGCCGATAAGTGGGAGGTCTTTACGGCGGGCGGCCGCAACGCTACGGGTATCGACGCGGTGGCGTGGGCCGAGGAGGCGGCTCGTCGCGGCGCCGGCGAGATCTTGCTCACCAGTATGGATCGCGACGGCACCAAGGCCGGCTTTGACCTGGCGCTCACTCGCGCCGTGGCGCGCGCGGTACCGATTCCCGTCATCGCGAGCGGCGGCGTGGGTACGCTCGAGCATTTTGCCGAGGGTGTGATTGAGGGTGAGGCCGATGCCGTACTGGCAGCAAGTGTCTTTCACTTTGGAACCTTCAGCATCCGCCAGGTGAAGGAATACATGGCCTCTCAAGGTATTCCCGTGAGATTGGATTTTTAAATGGAGCAAGTGGCAACTGCGTTCGAGCTCAAATACGACGCCAAGGGGCTGATTCCTTGTGTTGTTCAGCAATATGACACCGGTGAGGTGCTTATGGTTGCTTGGATGAACGAGGAGTCGGTGGGGCTGACGCTCAAGACCGGTACCACGTGGTTTTGGAGCCGCAGTCGCCAGGAGCTCTGGAACAAGGGTGCGACGAGCGGCAATATGCAAGAGGTCAAGGAGCTCTGGGCCGACTGCGATAGCGATACGCTGCTGGTCAAGGTCGACTCGCCGGGTCCGGCCTGCCATACCGGCAACCGTACCTGCTTCTTTAAGAAACTCGCGTAGGGCGGGCGCTCGATTAGACGCTCGGCCACCAGAAAGGATTGAACTATGGGTGTGCGCACCGCAAACGTTCAGGATGGAAATATCGGAGAGACGCTGACAGGTCTGGCCGAGGTGATTCACGGTCGTCGTGATGCATCGCCGCAGGAAAGCTATACCGCGCGTCTGCTGACCGACGTCGAGGATGAGCTGCTCAAGAAGCTTGCCGAGGAGGCGAGCGAGGTGATCATGGCCTGCAAGGATAACGATCACGATCACATCCGCTACGAGGCCGGCGACCTGCTCTACCACCTGCTCGTGACGCTCGAGCGCTACGGCATCACCCTCGACGAACTGGCCGGCGAGCTCAACGCCCGCCGCCACTAGTCGTTTGGGACAGTCTTTGTTGGTGTAACGGGGTCATGGAAGTTGCGGTGAAATAGGGACTGTTTAAGCGCTTCATCAAGCAAAACAATCCCTATTTCACCGCAACTTATGAAGGGATGGCTAGGCGAGGGGCGTGGATTCCCATTCGCCGGTGGCGTGGGGGATGTCGAAGGTTCGATAACCGCAGTCGTAGGCGTGCGCCTGGGCCTCGCGGATGTTCCAGCAGATATCGCAGGCGCGGTGCGCGTCCGAGCCAAAGGTGATCGGCACTTCGGCATGGGCAAAGCAGCGCAAAAGACCGGTTGCGGGGTAGTAGTCGCCCAAGCCCTTGCGCGGTGCGGCCGTCGAGACCTCAACGCGGCGGCCCGTATCGTGCGCGCACTCTGCCATCTGCTGCCAAAACGGTGCGGGATCAAAATCGGGCGCAAAGCCTTCCTTCGAAAAGCGCATGACCAGGTCGGGGTGAGCCATCACATCAAAGTTGAGCGGGCTCTCGCAGGCGCGGCACCAGTCATCGACATAGCGCTCCCACACGCCGCGTACCCCCAGGTTTTCCCAAACGTGCAGGTTGGTGTCATCGTCGATCCAGCCGCAGCGCGAATCGGGCGTATCGGGACGAGCGACGTCCTCCGTTCCCGCCGTACCCGCGGCACCGGCCATGATATCGCCTGGGTTGCCAATCCAGTGCACACTGCCCAGGCGCACGACGGCGCCCTGGGACCAGCGCTCAACCAAAGGCTCGCAGCCCTCGTACCAATCGCATTCGAAACCGTAGATAAAGGTGAGTTCTGGCGCAATCTGAGCGGCAAGATTGCGAGCGTCCTCAAAAGCCAGACGATGCGCCGGGAGGTCACCCTCAGTAACCTGCACCTCGCAGTTAGCATCCATGCTGGCGGGCAGGGTGAGATGGTCGGTCGAGACCATGACGCGGCAGCCGGCCGCAGCAGCGGCACGGACGTTGTCCTCAAACGAGGCATGCCCGTCCGAAAACGAGGTGTGGGTATGGCAATCGACCAGCGGGCACATGGGCATAGCGGCTCCTTTGCGTCAAGCGAATCCGCTTCATTGTAATGGCGCAGCTCTCAACACGCCGGGCACGCCGGGGATCGAAATCGATTGGAAAGGTTGCGCGGCGCGTGGTGCGGCCTCGCTTGCTCTCAAAACGTGTACGTCAGCCTCCAAAACCGACAAATAATGACATGTTTGGAGGCTGACGTACACGTTTGGATGGGGGCGAGGGCGGCGACGGACGAAAGTCACGCTTGTGCCACGTCCGATGTGCTAGCGTTTGGATGAACAAAACGAGCCCGCGCGGAAAGGATCCGGACCGTATGCAATGCGATAGCACATCCCCGCTGTCCCGCGAGACCGATGCGCCCGAGACCATCGTCAAGCTGGAATGCGACATCGACGACGCGTCGCCCGAGGTGCTCGCCTACGCTGCCGACCGCCTGCGCGAGGCGGGTGCGCGCGAGGTGCATTGGCTGCCCCTCTATTGCAAGAAAGGCCGTCCCAGTTGGCAGCTACAGGTAATCTGTGCTCACGAGGATATCGAGCGCCTGCAGACGATTATCTTTTTGGAAACCACGACCAACGGCATTCGTCGCCAGGTCATGGAGCGCGTTTGCCTGCCACGCCGCTTTGAGCGCGTAACGACGCTATGGGGCGAGGTGTCCGTCAAGGTGGCAACCCTGCCCGACGGCAGCGAGCGTGCAGCGCCCGAGTACGAGGACTGCGCCCGTCTCGCCCGCGAGCACAATGTGCCGCTCCAGCGCGTGATGCAGGCGGCACAAGCCGTGGCACTGCGATTTGAATAACGCGGCTGGTGGCGACATCCTGCGCCCAGCCATATCAACCCCATTCGAAAGGATCTCCCCATGAAATACCTCATCGCCTCCGACATCCACGGCTCGGCATATTGGACCGAGCGCCTCTGCGCCGCCATCGAGTCCGAGCAGCCCGACCGCATCGTGCTGCTGGGCGACCTGCTCTACCACGGTCCGCGCAACGACCTGCCGCGCGATTACGCCCCCAAGCGCGTAATCCCGCTGCTCAACGCCCTGGCCGACCGCATCATCGCGGTGCGCGGCAACTGCGACGCTGAGGTCGACCAGATGGTGCTCGACTTCCTCGTCATGGCCGACTACGCCACGCTGTTCGACGAGACCGGCCGCGAGCTGTTCCTGACGCACGGCCATGTCTTTGGCGCCGGCATGCACAACAGCGTCGACCACGCGCCCGCGTTGCCCGAGGGCTCCGCGCTCGTCTACGGCCACACGCACATCAAGGTCAACGAGGAAAGCGCTGCGCACCCGGGCCTGTGGCTCTTCAACCCCGGCAGTGTGAGCATTCCCAAGGACGGTACGCACAGCTACGGCATCTACGAGGGCGGCGCGTTCCGCCATGTGATCCTGGAGGAGGAATAACCATGGCGCAGCACATGGCTCAGCAAAATGCCGAGGGCTCGCGCGATCTGTCTACGCTGGTAGACGCGTCGGCCGAGCTGCAGCATCTGGTGCAGACTATCTGGCGCTTGCGTCAGCCCGACGGCTGCCCGTGGGACCGCGAGCAGACGCATCAGAGCATCGGCAAGAACATGATCGAGGAGGCCTACGAGGCGCTCGACTGCATCGAGGCGGACGACGCGGTTCACCTACGCGAGGAGCTGGGTGACGTACTCATGCAGGTAGTGCTGCATGCGCAGATTGCGGCCGACGCCGGCGAGTTTACACTGGCCGACGTGGCGCGCGATATCGATGCCAAGCTCATCCGTCGCCACCCGCACGTGTTTGGCGATTCGGATGCCGAGAGCTCCGACGAGGTGCTCAAGATTTGGGACGAGGTCAAGCTTGCCGAGAAAGCCGCCAAGGACAAGGCCGTGGCGGCAGGCGAGGCTGCGCCCGAGGGCCTGCTCGACGGCGTGCCCACGCATCTGCCGGCGCTGATGCAGGCGCAGAAGGTGTCGCGCAAGGCGGCTGCCGTGGGCTTTGAGTGGGAGACGGTCCAAGACGTGTGGGACGAGGTCGCCGAGGAGCGTGCCGAGTTTGAGGCCGAGGCCCCCGGAACGCCCGAGCGCGAGATGGAGTTTGGCGACCTGCTCTTTGCCTTGGTCAACGTCGCGCGCAAAGAGGGGATCGACGCCGAGAGTGCCCTGCGCGCCAGCACAGCAAAGTTCCGCCGTCGCTGGGCCGCGATGGAGCAGATGGCGTCCGACGCCCACGTGGATCTTGTCGAGCTTTCGACCCACGGCCTCAACGACCTATGGGATGCCGCAAAGGCGGAGGAGTAAGACTGCGGGAACGACGGGCTGACACGCCTCATCGTTCCCGCTAAATTTTTCGAAAATCAAGTGTATCCATCGGCTAACTTAGGGCATAATGCAAAAAGTGCGACATGGCTAACTTACGGAGGCGCACCGACGGTGCACGGTCAGCCGGTCGCTTGCATCCACTACGTTTCCAAGTGAGAGGGAGACAACATGAGCGATATTTTGGACGTCTACGGTCGCGAGGTGCTCGACAGCCGCGGCAATCCCACCGTCGAGGTCGAGGTCGTGCTCGAGGACGGCAGCTTCGGCCGCGCAATGGTGCCTTCGGGCGCTTCGACCGGCGCCTTTGAGGCCTGCGAGTTGCGCGATGGCGACAAGGGCCGCTACCTGGGTAAGGGCGTTTCGCAGGCCGTCGAGCATGTCAACAACGAGTGCGCTAACGCCGTCGTGGGCCTCGACGCCTTCGACCAGCGCGCCGTCGATGCCGCGCTGATTGCCGCGGACGGCACCCCTAACAAGACCAAGCTCGGTGCCAACGCCATTCTGGGCGTGTCGCTGGCAGTTGCCCGCGCCGCTGCCGAGTCCGCGGGTCTTTCGCTGTACCAGTACCTGGGCGGCGTCAACGCCCACCTGCTGCCCACGCCCATGATGAACATCCTCAACGGCGGCGTGCATGCCGACAATAACGTTGACTTCCAGGAGTTCATGATCATGCCGGTGGGCGCCCCGAGCTTTGCCGAGGGCCTGCGCTGGTGCGCCGAGGTCTACCACACCCTCAAGGGCGTGCTGCACGAGGCCGGCCTGGGCGGCGGCGTGGGCGACGAGGGCGGCTTCGCGCCCAACCTCAAGACCAATGCCGAGCCGTTCGAGTACATTACCAAGGCCGTCAAGAAGGCCGGCTTTAAGTCCGGCGTC
>CAUDDU010000028.1 GCA_958448375.1 uncultured Collinsella sp. | reverse complement strand
CAGGCGGCGCTCGAGACCCTGGCCGTCATCGCATACCACCAGCCCGTCACGCGCGAGGTGGTCAAGGGCATCCGCGGTGTCAACTCTGACGGCGTCATTGCGTCGCTCGTGGACAAGGGCCTGGTGCGTGAGCTCGGCCGCGACCCCGAGCGCGGTCAGGCCATCATCTACGGCACGACCAACGCCTTCTTGGAAAAGTTCGGCCTGCGCTCCACCCGCGACCTGCCCGATCTGGAGCAGTTTGCCCCCGACGAGCAGTCGCGCCAGTTTATCCGCGAGCGCCTGAGCGGTCGCAACATTCAGTCTACGCTCGAGGAACAGGCCGAGGACCTGGACGAAGAGCGCGAACTGATCGATACCGATGTTGAGGACACCGATGGCGAGGAGCTGCTGGCCGCCAGTGACACCTCGGAGGATATGCATGACGAGGACTAACGATGCAGGAGAAACGCGCATCGCGAGCGCTGCGGACACCGCGGCGTCCGCAGGCGACGCACAGCCCGTCTACCCGCACACCATGCGCCTGCAGCGCTTTTTGGCGCGCGCGGGCGTGGCGAGCCGCCGCGGCTCGGAGGACCTGATGACTGCCGGACGCGTGACCGTCAACGGCCAGGTCGCGACCGAGCTGGGCACCAAGGTCGACGTGGACCGCGACCATATCGAAGTCGACGGCATGCCCGTCAAACTCAACCAGGGCGCCGTGTACCTGATGCTCTACAAGCCGACCGGCTACCTCACCACTATGAGTGATCCGCAGGAGCGTCCCTGTGTGGCGGACCTGGTTCCCCGCGACCGTTTTCCGGGCCTGTTCCCGGTGGGTCGCCTAGACCGCGACACCACGGGCCTATTGCTCTTTACCACCGACGGCGACCTGTCGCAGGATCTGCTGCACCCCAGCAAGCACGTCTACAAGACCTACCAGGCGCTCGTGAACGGCCACCTGACCGATCGCGACCTGGAACCGCTCCGCCGTGGCATCGAGCTCGACGACGGCCTGTGCCAGCCGGCGATCTGCCGCGTTATTACCGCGCGCGAGGCCGATGCCGTGGCTCCGCAAGGCGTTAAGCCCGGGACCACCGCCGTTGAGGTCATCATCCGCGAGGGCCGCAAAAATCAGGTCAAGCGCATGCTGAGCAAGATCCACCACCCGGTGATCCGTCTGCACCGTTGCAACTTTGCCGGCCTGGAGCTCAAGGACGTGGCCAAGGGCTCGTGGCGCGAGCTCACCGACCGCGAGGTGCAGATTCTCAAGGACGGCGGTATCCCGCCCAAGCAGGCCTGCTC
Organism: uncultured Collinsella sp.; assembly: GCA_958448375.1. Lineage (GTDB taxonomy): Bacteria > Actinomycetota > Coriobacteriia > Coriobacteriales > Coriobacteriaceae > Collinsella. The sequence continues at coordinate 7,276 of CAUDDU010000028.1, read as the reverse complement.
CAAACGCGGCGCCGCGCCGGCGACTAACACCGCGAGTCGCACGCGTCACCACGGCAGCCACGGCTCCGCGCCCAAGCGCAACACCTACCGCGAGCGCTACACGAGCTAGACAACCCGCCAAGCCGCAGCTCCCGCGTCCCATACCAGCAAGTCAACCACCGAAAGGAAGCATTGCATGATCGTCGCCATCGACGGCCCCGCCGGTTCCGGCAAGTCCACCATCGCCAAGGAGATTGCCCGCCAGCTGGGCTTTAACAAGCTCGACACGGGCGCTATGTACCGCGCCGTCACCTTCGCCGCGCTCGATCGCGGCATCGACCTGGACGACGAGGCGGCCATCGACGTCCTCGCCGAGCAGATCGAGATTCGCTTTACCAACGATACCGGCGAGGACACCCGCCTGACCATCGACGGCCAGGACGCCTCGGCTGCCATCCGCACGCCGCAGGTCGACGCCAACGTGTCCAAGGTCTCGGCCTATCCGGGCGTGCGCGCAGCCATGCTCATCCACCAGCGCCGCGCCGCCGAGGACCGCGATATCGTCGCCGAGGGCCGTGACATCGGCACCGTCGTATTCCCCAACGCCCAGGTCAAGGTCTTTCTGACCGCCGATCCGCGTGAACGCGCCCGTCGCCGCGTGCTGCAGCGCCACCAAAACGACGCCCAGCCGCTCACGTCCGAGCAGCTCGAGGCCGAGGTCGACGAGACCCTCGACGCCCTTAAGCAGCGCGACAAGCTCGACAGCAGCCGCGAGGTCGCCCCGCTCGTGCCCGCCGAGGACGCCGTGCACGTCGACTCCACCGCCCACACCATCGACGAGGTCGTTCGTATCATCGAGGACCTCATCAACCAAAGGAGGTAGCCCATGCGCCTGTTTAAGCAGACGCCCGAGGATTATTACAACGCCCCCTACGCCGAGTTCCCAGCGCTCATCCGCGGCACCGTCGTCGTAGTTATGGCCATCCTTTGGGCCTTCTCCAAGCTCATGTGGCGTTGGAAGGTCGAGGATGCCAATCTGCTGTTTGAGCGCCAGGACGGCCGCGGAAGCGTGGTCATCTGCAACCACACCTCGATGGCCGAGCTCTTGGCCGTGGAGACGGCGCTGTTCTTTGGGGGGCGCCGCATTCGTCCCATCTTTAAGTCCGAGTTCGCAAAGAGCAAGATTGTGCGCTGGGCCTTTAGCCGCGTTGGCGGCATCCCCGTGGAGCGTGGTACTGCCGATATGAAGTGCCTGCGCGCCGCCCAACATGCGCTGCAGCGCGGCGAGGACGTCCTGATCTTCCCCGAGGGCACGCGCATCCGCTCGCGCGAGATCAAGCCCGAGGTCCACGGCGGTTTTGCGCTCATCGCCCAGATGGGAAAGGCACCTGTGAACCCGCTCGCCATCTGCGGCTGGTCCGACATCACGCCCGCGGGCAAAAAGCTCATGCGTCCCAAGAAGTGCTGGATCCGCGCCGGCAAGGCCGTCTCGCTTTCCGACGCACCGGCCGGGCTTAAGCGCGCGGAGCGCCTGGAATGGTTTGAGTCCGAGGCCATGAACCGCGTCTACGCCATGCGAGACGATCTGTGCGCCGAGCATCCGGGCAGGTTCTAGCCATGAGCGAGAACGTGACGAACACCTCCGCGACTGCGTCCAACCAGGCAATCGCGCCTACCATCGAGATCGCTGCCCACGCCGGCACTTGCTATGGCGTACAGCGTGCGCTCGATATGGCGCTGGCCGCCGCGCCGCAGGCAGGGGAGTGCACTCAAGTTCACACCCTGGGGCCGCTCATCCATAACCCCATCGTGGTACGCGAGCTCGCTGAGGCAGGCGTTGGCTTGGCCGAGAACCTGGATAATGTTGCAACCGGCACTGTGATCATCCGCGCCCATGGCGTGGTGCCACAGGTGATCGATGCTGCCCGCAAGCGCGGCCTCAACGTGGTCGACGCCACCTGCCCCTACGTGAAGAAGGTCCATATGGCAGCCGAGCGCCTGGTGCGCGAGGGCTACCGCGTGGTGGTCGTAGGCGAGCCGGGTCACCCCGAGGTCGAGGGTATTCTGGGCCACGCAGGCAATGATGCGCAGGTCGTGAGCTGTGCCGCCGACGCCAACGCTTTGTCGCTCAAGGGCAAGGTAGGCCTCGTCGTGCAGACCACCCAGACCGCGCAGAACCTCGCCGAGGTCGTGGCCGCCATAACCCCGCGCGTGCAGGAGCTGCGTGTGATCAACACCATCTGCGCCGCCACGAGTGAGCGTCAACAGGCAGCAGCCACACTTGCCAACCGCTGCGACTGCATGGTCGTGGTGGGCGGCAAGAACTCGGGCAACACCCGCCGCCTGGCGCAGATCTGCGCCAACGTCTGTGAGCATACACATCACATCGAGGAGGCATCCGAGCTCCAGGCCGCGTGGTTTACCGACGCTCACCACATCGGCATCACCGCCGGAGCCTCCACCCCACAAGAACACATCGAGCGCGCCGTCGAGCGCATCAAGGAGCTTTGCCGCTAACCATGGACCAGACCGTACCCGCATACGCCGCCGAGGTGGCCGATTACGGGCGCAGCCGCGACCCCGAGCCGGGTGAGGGCGCGCTCGTTAAGAACGTACGTCCCGAATCGCCCGCATGGGATGTGGGTATCGAGCCGGGCATGCGCGTGCTCACGGTCAATGGCGAGCAGCTCACCGACATGATTGTGTGGCTCTGGGAGACCGACGACGACACCGTCGACCTCGAGGTTTTCGACCCGCGCGACAACACCGTCACCCCCGTCGAGCTCGACCGCTTCCCGGGAGAGGACTGGGGCCTTGAGTTCGATGGCCCCATCTTCGATGGCATGCGCACCTGCGTGAACGCCTGCGTGTTCTGCTTTATGACGATGCTCCCCAAGGGCGGCCGCTCAACGCTCTATATTCGCGATGACGACTACCGCCTGAGCTTTTTGCAGGGCAACTTTGTCACGCTCACGAACCTCTCCGACGAGGACGTGCAAAACGTCATCGAGCGTAACATGAGCCCCATGAACGTGTCGGTCCACGCCGTAAGCCCCGACGTCCGCCGCCGTATGATGGGCCGCAACGCCCAGCGCGGCATGGATGTGCTCGAGGCCATCATGGCCGCCGGCATAGAGATTCATGCGCAGATCGTGTTGTGCCCCGGCATGAACGACGGTGAGGAGCTGGAAAAGACCCTGCGCTTTTGCGAGGAGCACGAGCAAATCACCAGCCTGGGCATTGTGCCGCTCGGTTTTACCAAGCATCAAAACCGCTTTAGCTGGTCCTACAGCGACAAGCCCGAGCTAGCGCGCGAGACCATTGCCATGATCCGACCGTTCCAGGACCGCGCCTATGAGCGCTTTGGCCGCCACACCTTCCAGATGAGCGACGAGTTCTATCTGGACGCCGGCATCGATCCTCCCGAGGCAGACTTTTACGACGGGTACCCGCAGTACTACGACGGCATTGGCATGATCCGCTCATATCTGGACGAGACCGACGACGTGCTGGCTACCGACGCCGAGCGTCTGGCCCGCGCCCGCGCTGGCATTGCCGAGCGCAACCAGCACCTGCTGTGCCTCTCCGGCGCCAGCGCGCGCGACACCGTGGCGCGCTTTGTGGAGTCGCGGTATGGTCTCGCCGGCACCGTCACGGCCATCAAGAACCGCTACTTTGGCGGCAACGTGGACGTGACCGGCCTCATCGTCGCGTGTGACATTCTGGAGCAGCTGCCACAAGACCTGTCGGGGGTTATGCTCTTTGTGCCTAAGCTCATGTTCAACGCTGACGGCATGACGCTTGACGAGTATCATCGTGACGATTTACTCGCAAGCCTTACCAGTCGCGGCGCCGAGGTTCATGTGGTGTCGACCATGCCGCATGAGCTGCTCGATACCCTAGAGCACATCCTTGGCATTGTGCCTGCCGACTCTACTAATTCCACTGACCCTACCCATTAAAGGAGAGCAGATGAAACCTATCGTCGCCGTCGTCGGACGCCCCAACGTGGGCAAGTCCACGCTCGTTAACCGCCTGGCCCAGACCTCGGACGCCATCGTCCACGAGTCCCGCGGCGTCACGCGCGACCGCTCGTATCACACGGCCGATTGGAACGGTCGTGAGTTCACCATCGTCGACACGGGCGGTATCGAGCCGCTCAAGAGCGACGACGTCTTTGCCACGTCCATCCGCGACCAGGCGCTCGCCGCCGCCGAGGAAGCCGCAGTCATCCTGTTTGTGGTCGATGGCCGCACCGGCGTCACCGAGGAGGACGAGTCGGTCGCCCGCATGCTCAAGCGCTGCGACAAGCCGGTCTTTCTGCTGGTGAACAAGCTCGACAACCCCGATCGCGAAAACGACAGCATCTGGGAGTTCTATTCGCTCGGTATCGGCGAGCCCACGCCGCTCTCGGCCCTGCATGGCCATGGCACGGGCGACCTGCTCGATGACATCGTGGCCCTGCTTCCTGAGGAAGAGGACGAAGTCGCCGACGAGTTCCCCGACGCGCTGAACGTCGCCATCATCGGCCGTCCCAACGCCGGTAAGTCGTCGCTGTTCAACCGCATCCTGGGCGCCGACCGCTCTATCGTGTCCAACATTGCCGGCACGACGCGCGACGCCATCGACACCGTCGTGGAGCGCAACGGCAAGCACTACCGCATGGTCGACACCGCGGGCATTCGCAAGAAGAGCACTGTGTACGAGAACATCGAGTACTACTCCATGGTCCGCGGCCTGCGCGCCATCGACCGCGCCGACGTGGCGCTGCTCGTCGTCGACGCCTCCGTGGGCGTTACCGAGCAGGACCAGAAGGTCATGGGTCTTGCCATCGAGCGCGGCTGCGCCATCGTGGTGCTGCTCAACAAGTGGGACCTGCTCGACGATGACCGCAAGCGCGAGGCCTGCATGGAGACCGTCGACCGCCGTCTGGGCGTCATGGCTCCCTGGGCTCAGTACCTGCGCATCTCAGCCCTGACCGGCCGTAGCGTCGAGAAGATCTGGTCGATGGTCGACGCGGCCGAAAAGACGCGCTCGCAAAAGATCAGTACCTCACGCCTCAACACGTTCCTCACCGACCTGCGCGAGTTCGGTCATACCGTGGTGGACGGCAAGCGCCGCCTGCGTATGCACTACGTGACCCAGACGGGCGTCAACCCGCCGACGTTCACGTTCTTCGTCAACCACAGTGACCTGGTCAACGACACCTACCAGCGCTACGTGGAGAACCGTATGCGCTCGACCTTCGACTTTGCCGGCACGCCCATTCGACTCTTCTTTAGGAAGAAGGAGCAAAAGGATGCATAATCCGATTCTTCTGACCGCCATCTGCGCCGTGGTCTCGTTCTTTATCGGGGCGATTCCGTTTGGTCTGATCCTGGGCCGCGTGTTCAACCACACGGACATTCGTAAGGCGGGCTCCGGCAACATCGGCACCACCAACGCCCTGCGCGTGGCCGGCCCCAAGGTGGCCGCGCTCACGCTGCTGCTCGACTGCCTTAAGGGCGCCATCTGCGTCCTTATCGCGCGTCCGCTCATTGCCGACTTGGGCTACGGCTTCCCCGTGAGCATTATGGCCCCCGGTGCCGCCGGCGACTGGATGCTCGGCGTCATCTGCCTGGCAGCCGTGTGGGGCCATATCTTCTCGCCCTACCTCAACTTCCATGGCGGCAAGGGCATCGCAGTTGGTCTGGGCGTCATCCTCGCCTGGTACTGGCCTATTGGCCTGTCGCTGCTGGGCATGTTTATCGTGGCCGTCGCCATCACCAAGTTTGTGTCGGTGGGCTCGCTTGCCGCGGCCATCGGTCTTCCCATCGCTGCCTGCGCGGTCTTTCCGTACAGCAGCCTCGGACTTAAGTTTTGCATGGCGCTGATCGGCATTACTGTGGTGTGGGCCCATCGTGCGAACATCAAAAAGCTCATGACGGGTAAGGAGTCCAAGCTCTCGTTTACCAAGCGCGTCACCGAGCCCGACGATAAGTAGGAGAGAGTCATGAATGTTGCGCTGATTGGCTCCGGCTCCTGGGGAACCGCCGTCGCGGGCCTTGCTGCAGCGCGAGCCGAGCGCGTGACCATGTGGGCCCATAGCGAGCAGACGGCCGCCGGCATCAATGGCGAGCACCGCAATCCCCGGTATCTGGTGGACTACGAGCTGCCCGGCAACGTTGTCGCCACCACGGACCTGTCGCAGGCGCTCGACGGCGCCGACTCCATTATCTTTGCCGTGCCCTCCACACACCTGCGCAGCGTATGTCATCAGGCAGCACCCTTCATCGCTGCCGGCACCCCGGTGCTCTGCCTCACCAAGGGCATTGAGCCCGAGTCCGGCCTGCTCATGAGCGAGGTCATCGCCAGCGAGATCGGCAACGAGTCGCGCGTGGCGGCGCTCTCGGGCCCCAACCATGCTGAGGAAATCTGCCGCGGCGGACTTTCTGCCGCCGTCATCGCAAGCAAAGATCCGCAGATAGGGGAGACCTTTAAGGACCTGCTCCTATCCACGGCCTTCCGCATCTACCTGTCGCAGGACATGACCGGCGTCGAGGTTTGCGGTGCCATGAAAAACGTTATCGCCATCGTGTGCGGCATCTCCGCCGGCACCGGTGCCGGCGACAATACGCTTGCCCTTATCATGACGCGCGGCCTGGCCGAGATCAGCCGTCTGGTGCACGCCCGCGGCGGTCAAGCTATGACCTGCATGGGACTCGCCGGCATGGGCGACCTCATTGCCACCTGCACCTCGGAGCATTCGCGCAACCGCACCTTTGGCTACGAGTTTGCCCACGGCGTGTCACTCAACGAGTATCAGACGCGCACGCATATGGTGGTCGAAGGCGCCGTCGCGGCCCGCAGCGTCAGCGAACTCGCCCGTTCACTGGGCGTAGACATTCCGCTCACCTTTGCCGTGGAGCAAACGCTCTACAACGGTGTTACTTTGGATAGGGCGCTCGAGATTCTTACCGACCGCGTACCCTCCCAAGAGTTCTACGGACTCACCGACTAACGCAGAAAGGCTTCCACCATGGGTTCCATCAAAATCGCTCCGTCCGTCCTTTCGGCCGACATGGCCAACCTCAAGGGCGAGCTCGACAAAATCGCCTGCGCCGACTACGTGCACTTCGACGTTATGGACGGTCACTTTACCGGCAACCTCACCTTTGGCGTTGACATCCTCAAGGCCGTCAAGCGCTCCACCGACGTGCCGGTCGACGCGCACCTGATGGTGTCGAATCCCGACGAGACGGTCGGTTGGTATGCCGATGCCGGTGCCGATATGATCACCGTGCACTACGAGGCCTCC
>CAUDDU010000027.1 GCA_958448375.1 uncultured Collinsella sp. | reverse complement strand
CGACCGCATTGCCCGCTCCATCCGCGAGCGTGTGATGAACGTGCTCGCCGAGGATGCCCTGGCCCCCGTGTCACTCGAGACGACGTCTGAGTTTGTCGCCGGCGGTATTATTCGACTTTTCACGATATGGTGGGAATCGGGCCACGATCTGGAGCGTCGACCTGAGATAGCCGACGTGGTCGATGCGCTGTTTGAGCGAACCATGACGCCGGTGAATCACTAAAAGTGGCGGAGAGAGGGGGATTCGAACCCCCGGAACGCTCTCGCGCTCAACGGTTTTCAAGACCGCCGCATTCAACCGCTCTGCCATCTCTCCGTGAGTCGTAATGATAGCATCGTTTTGAATCTGCAACAGGGAAGGCGAACGATGACGATCACCGAAATCGACGAGAAGTTCATGCGCGAGGCGCTGGCGGAGGCTCGCGCCGCCGCTGCGGTGGGCGAGGTACCGATTGGTGCCGTGGTAGTGCGCGCGGGTGAGATTGTCGCGCGGGCGCATAATCGCCGCGAGCTCGACCAGGATCCTTCGGCTCATGCCGAGTTCGCGGCCTTGTACGCTGCCGCTCGGTCGCTCGGTCGCTGGCGCCTTTCCGATTGCACGGTCTATGTAACGCTCGAGCCTTGCTGCATGTGTGCGGGGCTTATGGTCAACGCGCGCGTGGGGCGCTGCGTGTATGGCGCGGCTGATGCCAAGGCGGGCGCGCTGGGTTCGCTGTATGACCTGAATGCCGATTCGCGCCTGAACCATCGGTTTAACGTACATGCCGGCGTGCTGGCGGATGAGTGTCGTGGGGTGTTGAGCAGCTATTTTAGTGGGCTGCGTGGCATCGATGGTGCTGGCTGCGGTTGTGGGGCCGATCTTGAGGCGCATGTCGCTCATGCCGAGGCGCTCGCGTGTGCCGAAGATACTGCCGTTGAGGCGGTTGACTTTGGCCCTGCGTGCCGCCGGCCCCGCCGTGTGCTGCTGGCGATCGACTCCTTTAAGGGCAGCGTGTCGAGTGCACGGGCGGAGGCGGCGGTTGCCGAGGGCATGCGCCGTGTGTGGCCCGATGCCGAGGTGCGCGCGTTGCCGCTGGCGGATGGCGGCGAGGGAACGCTCGACGCCATCGACGCGTGCGGCGGTGAGATTGTGACCTGCGAGGTGGCAGGTCCCTTGGGCGATCGCGTGTCTGCCCAGATGCTGGTGGACGACGAGCGCGACTCGGCTGTAATTGAGATGGCCGAGGCGGCGGGTATTGGGTATTCGAGTTGTACGGAGTCGGCGGCGTTGGCGGCTTCGACCTATGGCGTGGGCGAGCTTATGCTTCGCGCAGTTCGCACGGGCGCAAGGACACTCTATATTGGTCTGGGCGGCAGTGCCACCAACGACGGTGGCGCCGGCATGCTGCAGGCGCTGGGCGCGCGCGTGGTCGATGATCAGGGATGCGATGTCGCCCCCGGTCTTGCCGGCCTTGAGCAGGTGGCGAGCGTTGATTTGGCGCCAGCGCTTCGGGCACTGAATGGCATGCGTGTCGTGGTGCTTTCGGATGTCGAGAATCCGCTCGTAGGGCGTCGCGGCGCACTGGCGGTGTTTGGCGGGCAGAAGGGCCTGCCGGCGGATGATGTCGAGGTGCTGCGCAGATACGACGGCTGGATGGTCGGCTACGGTCGCCTGCTCGATGCGGCAATTTTCGAGGCGCGAGCCCAGGGGTTGTTGCGCACACCCGAGAACGCACGGACATTTGGCTCGGTGCTTGGCGTGCCCGGCGCGGGCGCTGCCGGTGGCTTGGGCGCGGCGTTGCTGGCGCTCGGCGCGGAGCTACGCTCGGGTGTGGAGACGGTGCTCGATCTCGTGGGGTTTGACGAGCACGTGCGCGATGTCGACCTGGTCATTACAGGCGAGGGCAATATGGATGAGCAATCCGCCGCCGGTAAGGCGCCGGTGGGCGTGGCGCGCCGTGCCAAGCGGTGTGGCAAACCGGTGATCGCTGTCGTGGGCGGTCGCGCTGACAACCTGGATGGGGTGTGTGAGCGGGGTATTGACTTGGTTTTGCCGATTTGCCGCAAACCCATGGACCTGGAGCAAGCGCTTAATCCGCAGGAAGCCATCACCAACCTTATCTGCGCTGGCGAAGCAGCCGCTCGATCCTACGACCTTGGCCGTATCTAAAACCTATCTCTTTATAAGTTGCGGTGGATTAGTTCCTGTTTGGCGGCTCAGACAGCAAAAACAGGAACTATTCCACCGCAACTTCGAGAATGGCCATTCGAGGTTGGCTGCCTTGGGTCTTTGGTCGGACCGTTTGCCACGAAATGCGGCCATCTACTACGTTAAACCGGCCACCCTCGACCATCCCGGAATTTGCAAAAACAAAACCGCAGGTAGAAAGCTTGCCGATTTTCGAAAAAGCCGGCTATGGTTGACCCTTGCGGCCTAAACGTAGTAGATAGGTCCTTTCTGTGGTGCGGCACCAAGCCGGTCATTTTGGGATGGGACTATTTTGACTACTCATTGGCTGCTCTGGCAATCGGGCTGCAAAAGTAGTCAAAAAAGCTCCGTCCCAAATTAGCTACCTTGCTCTGGCGGGCGGGAGCAGGTAAGATATACCGAGCGCCTAGCGCGTTCGATGGGTTCGGATGACGACATGTTCCGAATCTGGTCAGGTCCGGAAGGAAGCAGCCATAAGGAGCCTCTGTCGGGCATCCGAATCCATCGAGCGCACGGGCGCTTTTTGGTGCCGCGACACGGCCCGGCCGGCGGCGAGGTATTTGGTGTCTCGCTGGTCCTCGGCTTCGCCTGCGGGATCGCTCGACTACTAAACACCTCGCCGCCGGCCGGCCCCCGTCGTCCAAAAATCACCCGTAAGGGCGCGTTTATCTAATTTAATCTATCCCTTGCGGAATGCGGCTTGCTGGCGTTGTCTGGGCATTGATGGCTACGTGGTTCAAGAGGCGGCGGTGCTGTTGCTTGAATTTTTGCAGTTAAAGAGGCCCGTTTCCTTAGGTGGGGAAACGGGCCTCTTTTTGTCTCTGGGCTTGTGAATTGGTGAAGGCAGAATGCTCTGTCGGCTATTTTGAGTTCTTGATGCGGCGTGTGGCTGTGGCGGTTATTCCGAGTCCCATGGCGGCGATTCCTGCGAGTGCTATTGCGCTCGCAGGAATCGCCCGTGTTCGCGAGCTTGCCGGCGGTCGTATCTGCTTGCTTGCCGCTGCTCGAGTTCGCCTGCTTGGTGGAGCTTGGTAGGGTGTCTTTGCCGGTCGAGGGTGAGCTGGCGGGCTGTGTCGTCTCGGCCGGTTGCGTCGAGCCGGAGGGAGGCGTTGTCTCGGTCGGTTGCGTTACCTCGGGCGAGGTGGCCTTGTCTGCCGCGGCTTTTGCCTCTTCGTATGCCTTGCAGGCGTCGTCATAGGCCGCTTGCGCCTTATTCAAATCGCTGAGGAGCGCATTTCGCTTGGCTGTGCATGCGTCGATGTTGGCCTTTGCTTTCTCCGCTCCATCTTCGAAAATCTTAACCTGCTCTTCCTGACTTTCGAGCGTACGTCGGTGGTGGTCAAGCTTATATCCACAAGATTCTCTTTCCGAATCCGCCATTTTGACCTCCATACGCAACTGCAAAACAGTTTCGTAATCCCTGTCGGCGAGCGCCTTTTCTACTTTTGCTTTAAGCTCGCTTACCCGGTTGCTGGCCTTGTCGTAATCGGCTTGGGCTGCAGCGACGTTCGCTCGCATGGCGGGAAGGGGTTCACTAGATTTGGCGGCTTCCGCCATCATCTTGTCGTAGAGCTCTTGAGAAGCGGCAATGTCATCATCGATTTCCGCAAGTTTCTCGGGACTTGCGGCGTCTTTTGCGGCCTCGAGGTTTTTGAGCGCTTCCTGCATGGCTGCATACGCTTTTTCTTTTGCGGCGGCCGCATCTTCCGTCTGCAAGGCAACTGCAGCGGTGGGGGAGCTGGTTTCTGCCGCTATCGCCGTTGCGGGGGCGATTCCCGCGACAAGTGCCGCGGAAAGGGCGATGCCCGCAGTTGCTCGTCTTGCTCTTCTTGCGAGAATGTCGTTCATCTCGGCACCTCATTTCAAGGGTCGGCGACTAACTTGGTAGCACTAATGCAAGTATACCAAGTGGTCGACCCGACACTGGCTGGGTGCGCGCCTCTCCGCTTCTTTGGAAACCGAATCCCATTAGAAATGACGAGTTGTTTACGCTTCTTTTGGGCTCACCGTACTATCATGATTCGAATTGAGTGTGAATGATGATAGGGAGCGCCTATACATGATTGAGCTGCTCAGGCGTTTTGGTGGTAAGTTTCGCCGGTATATGGTGATTGGTCCTGCGTGCAAGCTGATCGAAGTGATCTTTGACCTGCTGACGCCGCTGGTGATTGCCCAGATGATCGATAAGGGCATCGGCGCACGCGATGTGAACGCTGTCGTCCACTACGGCATGCTACTTGCCGCCATGGCCGTGATCGGCATCTCGTTTACGCTCGTCTGCCAAAAGATGGCGGCGCTGACATCGCAGGGCATGGGCACCGACATTCGCGGCGCGCTCTACAAGCACATCAACAAGCTGAGCTATGCCGAACTCGACCGCTTTGGCACGCCGTCGCTCATCACGCGTATCACCAACGATGTCAACCAGGTGCAGCTCGCTGTGGCGCTCGGTGTGCGCATGCTCATCCGCTGGCCCTTCCTAGCAGTGGGTTCTATGTGCGCGGCCCTCGCCATCGACCTTAAGCTCGGCGTGATCTTTTTGATTTGCACGCCCGCCATCGGCTTGGTGTTTTGGTTTGTTATGGCGCGCTGCATTCCGTATTACAAGCAGCTGCAGGCAAAGCTCGACCGCATTGCGCTCATTTGCCGTGAGGGGCTTTCGGGCGCCCGCGTGGTTCGCGCCTTTGTGCGCGAAGATCACGAGCGTGAGCGCTTTGCCCAAGCCGCCGATGACCAGGCTTATACCGCCATCGCGGTGGGCAAGCTCTCGTCGGTCCTTAACCCCGTCACGTTTTTGGTGATGAATCTGGGCGTGTGCGCCATCCTGTGGGTGGGTGGCATCCAGGTCAACGTGGGCGAGCTCACGCAGGGCCAGGTCATGGCGTTTGTGAACTACATGACGCAGACCCTGACCTCCATCGTGTATGTCGCCAACCTGGTCGTGGTCTTTACCAAGGCGAGCGCGAGCGCGTCGCGTATCAACGAGGTGCTCAACTGCGAGCCGAGCATCACCGACGAGGGCAACCAGCCGGTCGCGCTGCCCGAGCCGAGCGCGATGGGCAACGCCGTTCCGGTCCCCGCGCTGAGCTTGAGCCATGCGAGCTTCTCCTTTGGCGCGGGCGCCGCCAACGCTGTCAATGACGTGACCCTGGAGCTGCCGCTGGGCAAAACGCTCGGCATTATCGGCGGCACGGGCAGCGGTAAGTCGACGCTCGTCTCGCTCATCCCGCGCCTGTACGACACGGGCGTCGGCAGCGTGAGCGTAATGGGTGCCGACGTGCGCGCCTGGCCGCTCGATCAGCTGCGCCATGTGGTCGCGACCGTACCGCAGCGCGCGTCGCTCGTGAGCGGCACGATCCGCAGCAACCTGACCTGGCGCGACGAGTCGGCAACCGATGAGGAGCTCTGGGCGGCGCTCGATATGGCGCAGGCCAGCGAGTTCGTGCGCAACAAGCCCCAGGGCTTAGATGCCCCGGTCGAGGCGGGCGGCAAGAACTTTAGCGGTGGCCAACGTCAGCGTCTGACTATCGCGCGCGCCTTGGTGGGTTCGCCTCAGATATTGATCATGGACGACTCCGCCTCGGCGCTCGATTTTAAGACCGACGCGGCGCTTCGCCATGCCATTCGCGAGCGCAGCGTGCGTGGTGCCGCCGAGGGCGGGCTGCCGCTGACGACCGTCATCGTGAGCCAGCGCGTCTCGACCGTGCGCGACGCCGACATGATCTGCGTACTCGACCACGGTTCGGTTGCGGGCCTGGGCACGCACGATGAGCTGTACACGACCTGCCAACTCTACCGAGAGATCTGCCAGTCGCAGCTTCGCCGCGAGGAGCTCGAGGGCCAGCAGGGGAGTGCGGCGCCCGCGCCCGCTCCAAGTCCCGCGCCCGTCCCAGGCGCCGCGTGCGCCCCCGCATCCGTCTGCGCAAAGGAGGGCTGCTAAATGAATCCGTATACTTCTTCCGGTTCGGTCGCCACGATGACGGCCAACGTGTCCGGCAACGATAACCTCAGCGACTTGGGTGACGGCCCGCGTCAGCCCGGCGACCCCGAGCGCTATCCCGTGGGCGCGGTAACTTGCCGCCTACTGGGCTACGTCCGTCCGCACCGCGTCTCGTTTACGGCGTCGTTTGTGAGCGCCGCCATCTCGGTGATCTTGCAACTCTATACGCCCATCCTCATCGGCGAGGGCATCGACCTGATCGTCGCCGCCGGGCAGGTGGACTTTGACGCGCTGCTGCCGCTCGTTACCAAGCTCGCGATTGTCGTGGTGGGCGCGGCGGCCTTCCAGTGGCTGCAGGGCTACTGCGTCAACCGTTTGTCCTACGAAACGGTGCGCGACATGCGCGTGGAGGCGAGCGATAAGCTCAGCCGCATGCCGCTCAGCTTTATCGACAGCCATGCCCACGGCGACCTTATGAGCCGCGTGGTCAACGACGTCGATCAGGTGGGCGACGGTCTGCTGCAGGGCTTTACCCAGCTTTTCACCGGCGTTATCACCATCGTTGGCACGCTCGCGTTTATGCTCTCCATTAACCTGACCATGACGCTCGTGGTGGTGCTCGTCACGCCGCTTTCCATCTTTGCGGCCGGTGCCATCGCCAAGCTTTCCAATAAGAGCTTCACTGCTCAACAGCGCATCCAGGGCCAACTCGGCGGTCATATCGAGGAGTATGTGGGTGAGCAAAAGCTCGTGGACGCCTTCGCCTACGGCCCGCACGCTCAGCAGCGCTTCGACGTCCTCAACGCCGAGCTCTATACGGCGGGCGAGCGCGCGCAGTTTATGGGTTCGCTTTCTAACCCCGGTACGCGCTTTATCAACAACATCATCTATGCCGTGGTCGCCGTGATCGGCTGCGTGGGCGTGATCACGGGCGTGCCTGCGGCGCTCACGGTGGGCGGCGTGCAGATTTTCCTGTCCTACGCCAACCAGTACACCAAGCCGTTCAACGAGGTCACGAACGTCATCACGCAGATCCAGACCGCGTACGCCTCGGCGCGCCGTATGTTTGCGCTGCTCGATGCCCGCGAGCAGGAGCCCGATGCGCCAGATGCCGTGGAACTTGCTGCCCCGCGTGGCGAGGTGACTTTTGAGCACGTGGACTTTAGCTATGTGCCCGACCGCAAGCTGCTGCAGGATATCTGCATCGAGGCCAAGCCCGGCATGCGCTTTGCGCTGGTTGGCCCCACGGGCTGCGGAAAGACAACGCTCATCAACCTGCTGCTGCGGTTTTACGATCTCGATGCCGGCCACATCACGGTCGATGGCAGGTCTTCGCGTGACTACACGCGCGCAAGCCTGCGCCGTGCCTTTGGTATGGTGCTGCAAGATACCTGGCTGTTCGAGGGCACGGTGGCGGACAACATCGCTTACGGTTGCCCAGGAGCCACGCGCGAGCAGATTGTCGAGGCCGCCAAGCGCGCGCACGCGCACAAGTTTATCGTGCAGCTGCCAGGCGGCTACGATACGGTGATCGGCGAGGACGGCGGCACGTTTAGCCAGGGTCAAAAACAGCTGCTGTGCATCGCACGCGTCATGCTCACCGATCCGGCGATTCTGCTGCTGGACGAGGCGACTTCGAGTATCGATACGCGCACCGAGCTGCAGGTGCAGGCGGCATTCGACGAGCTTATGGCCGGCCGCACAAGCTTTGTGGTGGCGCACCGCCTGTCGACGATTCGCAACGCCGACTGCATTCTGGTCATGCGCGACGGCGAGATTATCGAGCGCGGCACACACGACGAGCTGCTAGCGGCAGGCGGCTTCTACGCCGAACTCTACCGCAGCCAATTCGCTCAGTGAGCAAGCCCGCGGGGCAAATTAATCAATCGACAGACGGTGGTTTACATCTGTCACGTTAGTACTAAGATATTCATCTAATAAATTGCATTAGTGGCTTTAGTTTTGGGGGATACGAGGCAACGTGACTATGACGTGCTCTTTGGTGGTTAACAGCAAGAGCGGTAATACCAGGATGGTTTCGGGTGCGATCAAGCGCACTCTGCAGGCTGCGGGCGTTGAGTTTGTCCACGCCGCGGCGTTGAGTGACGATGCGGATGCAGATCAGGTTGCGCTCGAGGCGCAGGGCGCCTGCGCGGCCGACACGGTGCTCGTCGGTTTTTGGTGCGACAAGGGCGCGTGCACGCCTTCGGTCGCGGCGTTGCTCTCCGCCTTGCACGGCAAGCGCGTCTTCCTGTTTGGCACCTGCGGTTTTGGCGCTAGCGAGGAGTACTTTAGGCAGATTATCGATCGCGTGACTTCAAATTTGGCCAATGATGCCGAGCTTGTAGGCTGGGCGATGTGCCAGGGCAAGATGGGCCCTGCGGTCAAGCAGCGCTACGAGGCTATGCTCGAGCAAGATCCCGATAACGCCCGCGCTAAGTTGCTGCT
>CAUDDU010000026.1 GCA_958448375.1 uncultured Collinsella sp. | reverse complement strand
CAGGGAAACCTCGACCTCGCCCATCTTGGTCACAGGCGCGTCCGGGTCCGATTTGCCCTCGATGTAGATGGGCTCCTTAAAGGCCTCGGGGACGTCCTTGCCCTCGTTGAGGAACTTGACGAAGTCGATGATGCCGCCCTCGTAGCAAAACTCCTCCACGTGGGGAGTCGCATCGCGCTCGTCGGTCAGCACGATTTTGAGGTTCTTATTGAGGAACGCCGTCTCCTGCAGACGGTTGTGCAGCGTATCGAAATCGTAGATGCAGGTCTCGAAGATCTCGTCGTCGGGCCAGAAGGTGACGGTGGTGCCCGTCGAATCCGAGGTGCCCACGACCTCCATCTTCTTGACGGTCTTGCCGCGCGAGAACTCCATCTCGTAGGTGTTGCCGTCGCGACGAACCTGAACGACCACGCGCTTGGACAGTGCGTTGACGACGGAGATGCCAACGCCGTGCAGGCCGCCCGAAACCTTATAGGCCGAGTTATCGAACTTACCGCCGGCGTGCAAGATCGTCATGACGACCTCGAGCGTCGGGATCTTTTTAACAGGGTGCTCGTCGACGGGGATGCCGCGCCCGTTGTCGACGACCGTGATGGAGTTGTCGGCGTGGACCGTCACCTGGATCTCGGTGCAGAAACCGGCCATGGCCTCGTCGACGGAGTTGTCAACGATCTCCCACACCAGGTGATGCAGACCGCTGGCGCTCGTCGAGCCGATATACATGCCCGGGCGCTTACGAACGGCCTCGAGACCTTCGAGAATCTTAATCTCGCCGCCATCGTAATCGTTTTCGTTTGCCACACGTCCTCCTTCAGTCAAGAAAATGTGCACAGCCTTACTAGTTTATCGTAAAAAAATACCCTCGGGAACGAGGGTATTTGGCTCTACAAGGCCACCAGATGCGATTTAAGGCTCTTTTTTGCTCTGCACGCCCTTGGCCCACTCGGCACTGGCTCTCATGGCATTCTCGAGGGCCTCGCGCAGTTTTTGGTCTTCGATGGGCGCCACTTGGCGCTCAATCTCGGTGCGCTCGGCCTCACTGAGGTCGGCGTGCGGGGCCGGCGGGCGCTCGGTCGTCGCCGGGCGCAGGCGCTCCTTGGCGGCGGGCGGCGTGTGACCGGGCGCAGTGGTTTTGAACACCAGGCCGTCCACATGCGCACCGGCGCGCTCCATGCGCGCGCGAATGATCTCGCGCAACAGCGTCATTTCCTGCGTCCACGAGGGCGAATCGAGATATACCAGCAGCTCATTGGACTCGGGCAGGTAGCGCAAGCCCGTCACATGCCGCCCCTCGCGCGTGCCCGAGCACACCGCGTTCCACGCGCGATAGACCGCGCGCGACTCCTCGGCAGCCTCCATCTGCGCGCGGCGCTCAGGTGTCGCGGCCGCCAGGATGCGCTGGCGCTCTGCGTTTAAAATCCCACTGAAGGCGACCGTTTCGCTCTCGCGCTCGTAATTAGCACGTCTCACCCATGCTCACCACCTTGGCTCGATCAAGCAGGTCATCGGTAAAGTACCCCAGGTTGGTCGTAGTTATGACCGTCTGGATATCATCGCCGATCAGCCGCAGGAAAGCGCCGCGACGCTCGCCGTCGAGTTCGCTCATCACGTCGTCCAAAAGCAGCAATGGGGCAGTGCCCAGGACATCGCGAGCCACGGCCACCTCCGCCACCTTCCAGGCCAGAACCAACGTTCGCTGCTGACCTTGGCTGGCAAATGAACGGGCGGAGCGACCCGCCACGGTAAACTCAATCTCATCGCGATGCGGTCCCACCAACGTCACGCCGCGGCGAATTTCCTCGTCGGCGTGCTCATCAAAGGCAGCCAGCATACGCTCGTACGCCCAGCCCTTCAGTTCTTCGCGATCCTCGACCTGGGGCAAATCCCCCAGTGTGGACGTATAGGTCACGTTGGCAGCCTCACCGGACGCCACCTGCCCGTAGGCAGTGCGCACATGGCCCGCCAGCCGGTCGAGCAGGGCCAACCGGTGCACGAGCAGAGCCGAGCCCGCGCGGGCAATCGAATCGTTCCACGCGGCGAGCATCTCACGGCAGCACCAGGTCTCCTTGAGCAGGGCGTTACGCTGGGTCACGCAGCGCCCATAGGTGCTCGCAAGATCGGCATAGCGTGCGCTCAGTTGCATGCCAAAGTCATCGAGGGCGGCGCGGCGCACACTGGCGCCTCGCTTAACCATGTCCAGATGGTCGGGGCAAAACAGCACGCTCGGCAGAACCCCGCGCACACCGGCGGCAGAGCATCTCTTGCCGTTGCGGCTAAACGAGCGTTTACCGTCCTCCACGCTCAATCCCATATCAAGCACGCGGCCGTCGCCCTCGAGCCTCAGCTCGACCTTGCACGAGCCCACGCCGTCATGGACGAGCTCGGCTGCGGTCGGATGCCTAAACGAGGCGCCGCTCGTCAGCAGCTGCAGCGCCTCTATGAGATTGGTCTTTCCCGCCGCGTTGGGTCCCGCAAGTATCGTCACGCCCTCGTCCAGGGCAAGGCGATAGCTATCGAAGCTGCGGTAGTGCGCGACGGAAAGATCGCGGGCGAACATGGTCATAGGGCGGTTGCTAGATGCGGACCGGCATGACCAGGTACAGGTAGTTGATCTTGTCGTAGGACTTGAAGATGCCCGCCTGCGAGTAGCTCTTGAGCTCCAGCGTGATCTCCTTCTCCTTGGACAGGGCATTGAGGCAGCCAAAGATGTAGTGGTAGTTGAAGGCGATGGTGCCCGACTCGCCCTCGGCCTCGACATCGATCGTCTCCTGTGCAAGGTCCTGGTCATTGGAAATGGAGGACAGGCCCATCTGCCCGTTCTCGACATCGATCTCGAACTTGACAGCGGGGTTGGCGCTCGCGATAACGGCCACGCGCTTGAGGGCGGCGTTAAAGGCGGCGACGTCGATCTTGACGCTCGTCACGCACGAATCGGGGATGAGCTGCTTGTAGTTGGGGTACACGCCCTCGATGCGGCGCGACACGTAGGTGGTGTTGCCGGCCTCGAAGACGACCTGGGTGTCGGTAGCCCCGATCATGATGGTCGCCTGGCTGGCCATGATGTTCAGCGCGTCGTTAAAGGCGTCGGCCGGAACGTTGAGCTCAAAGGAGCCCTCGAGGGTCGAGGTCTCGACCTGTGTATCACACACGGCCAAGCGGAAGGAATCGGTCGCCACCAGGCGCACGGTGTTGTTCTCGACCTTCATGTGCACGCCGCCCAGGATGGGGCGGGCCTTGTCGGTCGAGGTGACGCGCCACACGCGGCCGACCATCTCGGACAAGATATCGGTCGGCAGCTCCACGGCACTCTCGATGGCATAGGCCGGAAACTCGGGGAAGTCATTGGCATCGAGCGTGTTCAGGCGGAAAGAGCTCTTCTCGCAACCAATCAGCACCTGGCGCTCGGACAGCTCAAAGGTGACCGGGGCATCGGGGAGGGTCTTGGTGATATTGGAGAGCATCTTACAGGGGATAACCATCTCGCCCTCTTCTTCGACATGCGCCGCGATGCGATGACGGATCGAGATGGTGTAGTTAGAGGTCTGGAATTCCAAGATGCCGTCTTGCGCCTTGACGAGCACGCCCGACAGGATGGGAAGGGTGGATGCCGAAGCGACACCCTTCATAACGACGCCGATGGCTTGTGTAAGCGAGCTCTGGCTGACGGTGAACTTCATCTTTTAATACCTTTCTATAGATATAAATATCTTAATAATAGTAATAGCACTGACGAAACTGTTGATTACTCCCAAAGACGCAGGTCAGACCCAGAAAGAGAATCGACAGCAACCTGTGTGCAACAGGGGTGGTTTTCCACGTTCAAAACCTGCGCAAAACTTTTCATCACCGCGGGTTGGGTTTTAGACACCTTATGCCCGTGGTTTCGACAAGTTTTCAACAGGTGTCTCTATTTCCCTACGAGCGCAGTGTAATTTTATCGCGCAACGACTTGAGGTCTTCGGTGACGGTGCGGTCTTCCTGGATCATCTTCTGGACCTTTTTGTAGCTCGTGCTGACGGTCGAGTGGTTGCGGTTGCCAAATTCGGTGCCCACCGCCGTGGTCGTCATCTCGCACATCTCGATGGCCAGGTAGATGGCGATATGGCGTGCTTTGGCGATATTGGCGTTGCGACGCGGGCCGATGAGCTCCTCGTGCGTCACGCCGTACTGCTCTTCGATGACGGACTGAACCGTCTGGACGTTGATCTTTTTGGCCGATGTGTCGAAGTACTGGCTGGCGATGGCGTCGATATCGTCAAAGGTGAGTTCCCCGCCCTCGCGCTCGCGGTCGCCCGCCTCGCCGGCGCAGCGCTCGCAAAAGCTCTCGAGTTCGCGGATGTTGGTGCCCGAGACCTCGGCCATGTGTTTAAAGTGCTCGTCGGTCAGGTGCCCGCCGTCGCCCCCATAGGCCGCCAGCAGCGAGTCGTCGCCTGCCTCGGGAGCGGCGACGATGGTGTTCTCGTAATAGCGCTGCAAGATCTTGTATTTCATCTCGTAGCTGGGCTCTGCGACCAGGCAGAGCATGCCGGCGTTGAAGCGGCTGGTCAGACGCTCGTCCATGCTCAGGTCCTTGGGGGCGCGGTCTGCCGCGATGACGACCTTCTTGTTGTTGCGGATGAACTCGTCCATGAGCTGGAAAAAGTAGTCCACGCTCGCGCGCTTGCCGATGATGTTTTGGATGTCATCGATGATGAGCACGTCCACGCCGTGGTACGCCTGCATGATGGGAGCGTTGCTCTTCTTTTGTCGGTCGAACTCGGTCATCAGGTCGTCCAGATATGCCTGGGAGTTGGCATACTTGACCTTGATCTCGGGCGACTTCTCGGCGAGCTCGTTTTTGATGGCAAGAAGCAGGTGCGTCTTGCCCAGGCCCGATTTGCCGTAGATGAACAGTGATGTGCACGTGCCGCGCTCGTCAGCGAGGGCGGCAAACTTGAGTGCCGAGCGATAGGCATGGCTGTTCTCGGGGCCGTAGACAAAGTTCTCAAAGGTAAATTTTGAGTTCGCGGCGAGCGGGGCTCCATCCGTATTCTGCTCGGCCGGCACGGTCAGTGCTGACATGGGTGAAGTGGGGGTCGCAGCTTGCGTGGGTTTAGTCGGCGCTCCGCCCTTCATCTGGTTCATCATGCGACGAAAATCATCGGCCGAGAGCGTGTTTTTGATTGCAATGCCCGAATCCGCGCCCGCCGCTGCGTCGTGAGCGATGGGCATGTGCGTGACGGGTACGTTCGTTGACGGCGACGCCGCGGTCGGCAACGGTGCCATGGTTTCACGGGAAACATCGCTGTGCTGGTGCTCGATCGTCGGTACGTCGCCTGCGGAGGCCGGCACCGCCGGGGAAGCGGCGGGAGCCGTGGCGGGCGCCGTCGTGGCAGCGGATTCCGCTGCGGCGCCTTGCGGTGCCACGATGTCGAGCGCAATCGGTGCAAAGGCGATTTCTTCCAGATAGGCCTCAATAGTCGGCTGATGCTTTTTGAGCTGCGCGATGGCAAAGCGCGAGGGGGCCTCGATCGTGAGCGTATCTTCGGTCAGGCTTATGGCCCGCGATTGCCCCAGCATGTTGATGAGGCGTGCATCTTGGCCGTCGCGCTGGCAAAAGGCGATGGCATCCCCCAGGATGATGCTTGCTTCCTCGTCCACTGTCTCTCCCGTTCTTTAGCTCTGAGCTCGCACGCGAGCGGCGCCGAGTTCGGTCAGATGGTATTTCTGGCCATGCTTGATGACCAAGCCGGCCTGCGCCAAGTCATTGAGCGTGCGTGACCAAGTGGGGGCCGAGTTTCCAAACGCCCTCGCAAGATCGGTTGCACCGCACGCTTGATTTTGCGCCAGATAGCCCAGCGCGGCGTTGCCGCGATCGCTTACGAACACGTCCGGTTGTGGCTGTGCATACTGATTTGCTGCATTAGGATACATCATTTGAGCTGCTGGTTGTTGA
The DNA here is from genome assembly GCA_958448375.1 of uncultured Collinsella sp. Classification (GTDB taxonomy): domain Bacteria; phylum Actinomycetota; class Coriobacteriia; order Coriobacteriales; family Coriobacteriaceae; genus Collinsella. The sequence goes on along the minus strand of CAUDDU010000026.1, from coordinate 2,994 downwards.
GAACTCTGCATCGGCGGCATTTGCTGTTGAAAACTTTGAGGCCACTGTTGGTAAGGCTGCGGAGGCATCTGCTGGGCCCAGGGGTTGTACTGCTGCTGCGGCATCTGCTGGTACGGCTGCTGATATCTCTGCTGGTACTGCTGCGGGAACTGCTGGCCATACCCCAGTGGCTGCATCTGCTGATATGGATATCCCTGTTGGTACGGCTGATAGCCCATTTGCTGGCCACCCGGTGCCCCCGTCGCCTGCTGCATTGCTGCTGCATCCTGATCCGCCAGCGGCATGGCCTCTGGCGTGTTTGGCGGCATCGACATCGATGCCGCCCGGGGTTCTTGTGTAGGTAGCATTCCGGGCTGCTGCATCTGTTCCACGGGGGGCTGCATCTGCTGCGTTGCCATGGGCTGCTGCGCAAAAGCTCCCGGCAGGGGATATGTGGGCTGCTCCGTCTCGGGCCGCACGGCAGCGCCGCGTCCGCCGGCACGCTCGATTTCCTGCACGCGTTTAGGGTTCAGGCTTACCGTAACCACGGTGCCGTTGCCCATGTTGTCCTCGATGGATACGGCACCGCCGGCGTTTTCCAAATACTCCTGCACCATGGGAAACCCCGCTCCGGTTCCACGGATATAGCGCTTCATCTTGCTGTTTGCGCTGGTAACGCCAAAGTCGAAAGCGCGCTCCTTGTCGTCGATGCCTGGTCCTTGATCAGCAAAGCGGATGGTGTCTCCGCCGTCCAGAATCGAGATGATGGGCTCGGCAAAGTGCGCGTGGATAAAGTTTTCGACAATCTCGCGGATGACCATGAGCGAGATATGGCCACCTTGTTCTTTCATGCACTGGTAGACGGTGTTGGTCGTCTCTTCCAAATACGTGCGGACATCTTGCGGATCAATGACGATCACACGCGGTGTCGACAGCATGTCGTCATAGACGGCGATGCGCGCGGCGTACATGGCTTTTGGCGCCTGCGTGGTCGTCTGCTCGCCTTCCTCACGCTCTTCGCGCACGCCGGTGATGTGCTCGTTGTCGGGTGCCGGGTCTCCGGAATCGACCATGGTGTAAAAGTCGTCAGACATGCCGCTCGCAATCTTTCAAAAGGTTTCGAACAAATAGTAGCTCACTGTGCAATGTTTCTCATCTTTCGACAACTTTTCAAAACCTGTTGAAAACTTTGGAAAACGGACGAAAAGTTCTCAACATTGCCAACATGACCTGTTGAAAACTCGATGAAATATCGTGAAAAGTTGCCATACAACGCAAAATCGAGCTCGGCTTATGGGGGAACCGTGTGAACTGCGCAACCTTTTACCTTTGATTTCTTGACATTTGAACATTGATTTCCCTACAATCTTCAAGCTCACGTGTCTATATCTGCGTCCGCGTCCCCGCGGACACTCGAAATGCAGCAGGAGGAACTTAAGATGAAGCGTACGTATCAGCCTAATAAGCGTAAGCGTGCCAAGACCCATGGCTTCCGTGCCCGTATGGCCACTAAGGGTGGTCGTGCCGTGCTCGCCCGTCGTCGTGCCAAGGGCCGCAAGCGTCTCACTGTCTAGCAGCGATACACACATCTCGCATGAAGACTATTAAGTCTCGGCAAGATTTCGAGCATGTGTTCAGTCAGGGGCGTCGTTTCAATCACCCTCTGATTCGAATGACCATATGTGAATCGGTTGGCGAAGGCGACTCCGGAAGGGTCGCCTTCGTTGGTGCTAAGCGACTCGGTTGTGCCGTCGTGCGCAACCGATCTAAGCGTGTGATGCGCGAGGCCGCCCGCAGCTGCGGATTTCCCGTTGCGGGTTATGACATCATCTTGTTTGCAACTCCCAAGACGAGGGTTTCCTCGCCGCAGGAGATGGACAAGGCGTTGCGTTCGCTTATGAAGCGCGCCGGCGTTGCCGGGGAGGAGCGATGAGCAATCACGTTTTGCGACGTGTTGCCATCGCTCCTATTCGCATATATCAACAGGTTATTTCGCCCTTATTGCCTGACGCCTGCATTTATTACCCAACGTGCTCGCAATACGCCGTCCAGGCGATTGAGAAGCACGGTGTTTTGAGAGGCTGCTGGCTTGCCGTGAGGCGCATCGCTCGCTGCAATCCCCTGCACGTCGGCGGTTATGACCCTGTGCCCTAGCGGGCACTCGCTATCGGAGGAAAACTTACATGTGGGATTGGATCGTTAACATCCTTTTCGAGCTGCTCAAGCTCATCCAGACCTTTGCGGTCGACTGGGGCCTGTCCATCATCATCCTGGTGGTCATCATCCGTCTGCTGCTGACGCCGCTCATGCTCAAGTCGACCAAGTCGACGGCTCGCATGCAGGTGCTGCAGCCCAAGATGCTCGAGATCCAGGAGCGCTATGCCGACGATCCCCAGCGTCAGGCCGAGGAGATGCAGAAGTTCTACAGCGAGAACAAGTTCAACCCCATGGCTGGCTGTCTGCCGCTGCTGATTCAGATGCCTATCCTGTTCGCCCTGTTTACATTGCTGCGCAACCTGCCGCAGTACTTTAACGACGGCACGTTCTCGTTCTTCAACATCCTGCCCGACCTGACCACCACGCCGAGCGCTTCCTTTGCCGATGGCTTTATGGTTGCGCTGCCTGCGCTGGTCTGCCTGATTCTGTTCGCCGTCCTGACCCTGATTCCGCAGCTCTATATGTCGCGCAACCAGACCGGCCAGCAGGCTCAGAGCATGCGTATGATGGCCGTTGTCATGACGGTCATGATGCTTTGGATGGGCTGGAGCCTTCCCGTTGGTGTTCTGCTGTACTACGACGTCTCGTCTGCTTGGCAGGTTATCCAGCAGATTTTTGTGACGCAGAAGGTCATCGACAAGGCGAAGGCCGATGAGGAGGAGCGTCTTAAGAACGCTCCGCTGCAGGTTGAGGTCACTCGTCGAGAGAAGAAGCCGCGCCCGCACAAGAAGAAGTAACGGGATATCAATCTTATTTAGGTACCTAACTTTTGGAGTACGTTATGTCTGAAGAGATCAT